>CAYNMA010000033.1:0-22545 GCA_964398075.1 uncultured Bacteroides sp.
AATTGTTAATTGTTAATTGTTAATTGTTAATTGTTAATTGTTAATTGTCGAGCCCCGTTTAATGGACCTTTAATGGAGCTATTTTTTATATTTTTTTGACCGAGAAAATTTATGACCAATTAATGATAAGCCGTAGCCGTCCGTTCAAAAGTCCCCCTCACCATCTTTCGTCCATTTTCTGTAATTTTCGACACACAACAACGTCTTTCGCCCCTTTTCTTCAATTTTTCGTGAGCACGCAGTGCGAGCAGGAAACAACACCGCACACAGTGCGAGCAGGAGTTCTTTTTCATTTCTCTGCCACGCAGTGGCAAGGAAAAACAAATCCACCCGGTGTCAATTTTTACACCATATAAAACAATTTCTCTACCACTTTTCCCCGTTTATGCATTATCTTTGCATCGTGAATTAATGACGAATTAATACATCTCAAATAATTAACAATCTTTATATTAACCGAGGTCCGGGCAACCGAACCACTAAAAAACAAAACAAAATGAAAAAACTAAAACTTTTCACACTCGCCATCGCTGCGCTGCTCACTGGCAACGCTTTGGCTGCTGAGCCTTATACACCAACCAAGGTGTACAAAGTAGGAGACGAATCAACTTTAGGTGAAACATGGGCTTCCAAAGGACAACCTAGCAACTATTTTATTTCTGGCGATACAACCATCTTTTCTGTTTTCCTTTGCTATCAATCAGCAGGTGTAGGTAAACAAGAATGGATAGGATATACCAATACAGGTTCTGCGAATAAAACATACGAAGCTCTCGAATGCTTTAAAGGTAGCGCTGCATGGGGTACTGGAGATGCTGGTACAAACGCTACAAAAACAAAATTAAGTCGAATCTACGAATTTAATGTAACTAATTGCTCTAGTGTTCTTGTCCTTCAAGACCTTAATGGAACAACATCTAAAAGCAACTCAGCTTGCCTCAAAGCATACGAGATTGTTGACGGAACGGTTTCTGCTACAGCCGCAAAAGAAGCTACAGTTACAGAGGATGGACTAAAAGTCATCAAATTAGAAGGTCTAGATGGTTCTAAGACATATCAAATACAAGCAAACACAAGTGCAGACAAAGATGCATTCATATACGAAATCGCCTTCGTTACCGCTCCTGTTCCTGCCGATAATGCAACCCTCAAATCCATCACCATCGATGGCGTAGCACTCGAGGGTTTCGATCCTGCAACCGAGAGCTATAATGTAACACTCCCTTACGGTACAACCACCGTTCCAGTAGTCGCTGCAGTCTGCACTTCCTCTAAAGCAAACGCAGTTGTTACACCAGCCGCTGATGTAAACAGCGCAGCAACAATCGTTGTTACTGCAGAAGATGGCACAACAACCAAGACCTACACCATCAACTTTAGCGTCGCTGCCACTCAAAGCTCCAACGCTTTCCTGAGCGGCCTCACCGTTGACGGTAAGACCATCAGTGGTTTCAAGAAAGACTCTTTCAACTACAACTACCAGGTTGCTTATAACAAGACTGAGTACCCAGTTGTTGCTGCTACCGTTGAGGATGCTACAGCTACCCTTGTTATCTCGCCAATAACATCATACCCTGCAAGCGCCACAGTTGTCGTAACAGCTCAAGATGGTACAACCACCCAGACCTACACCATCAACTTCACAAAGGCTACCTATCCTAAGGTCATCTCTTCTATCGTATTCAGCAATGGTGCAAAGGGTGCTGCCAATGAAAGCGAAGCTACAGTGAAAGTTCCTTACTTGAGCACAGATGCTGCCGCTCCTACTATCTCAGAAATCACTGTGCTTGCTGACAATGAGTATATAAAAGCAGACGATGAATCTACAATCACGGTTTCTTCGAAAACCGACCTCAGCTCTCTCGTATACAATGTTACCAAAGTAGCGCTCACTCCGGCTTCTATAGCAACAAATGAAGAGATCGCTTTCGACGGAACAGAAAGTTATGTATTCAGCACCTATGGATTTGATGCAAGCAAAGGTTGGAAGTTCGCTAAAGCTAAAGAAGATGAGTCTAACCGCCGTGTTTCAGATGGACGTTCACGAATCTACTTCGCTCTTCCTGCTGCTAAAGAAGTTGTACTCACCTCAGGTACAGGTGGAGAACGTGGCATTAAAGTCTTTGTCAACAATGTTGAAAACACTAATGTGACAACTACAGCCGCAGAAAAAGCATCAATTACAATAGCATTAAACAGCGACGCAGCAAACCTTGTAGCTATTGAGAGTAACCAAACTAAAGGTGATGGTGGTTTCATAAAGATCAAACTCGTTCCAGTAGACGGTGGAAACCCTGATACTTCCATCGACGCCATCAACAGCAACGCTACTGCTGTTAAGCGCATCGTCAATGGTCAACTCGTTATCGAGAAAAACGGTGTCCTCTACAACGCACTCGGCAATGTAGTAAAATAAAAACAAGCGAGTAGCCTAGAACGCAAAGCAATAAAGCCAAGCAAGTAAACACTCGTAACATACTAAACAACAAAAGAGACTGCCCCGCAGTCTCTTTTGCTGTCATTAACAACCCACCTACAAACTAAACTTCTAAACCAAACTCAACCAATTAAACTTCTCCTAAACTTCTAAACTCCTAAACTCCTAAACTAAAACTCAACCAATTAAACTTCTCCTAAACTCCTAAACTCCTAAACTAAAACTCAACCAATTAAACTTCTCCTAAACTTCTAAACTCCTTAACTCCTAAACCAAAACTCAACCAATTAAACTTCTCCTAAACTCCTAAACTCCTTAACTCCTAAACCAAAAAAAATCCGTACCTTTGCGCCATGAAACAAAGACTCATCCTACTAACCATCCTCCTGACCATCCTAACCCCCTTAGCATGGTCACTCACACGCGAGGAACAACTGCAGCAACCCAACGAGTTACGGCTCGGTTGGGGCGACATGCTCTACGAGACAGCCGTCTATCATTCCACACCTACCATCGGCAACTACCGCTACACCGGACACCTCTTTGCCGAGTACCAACGCTCGCTTAAGTCGTGGCTCTCGGTCGGGATGCAACTCGACTATGAACAGGTGTGGTGGAACCAACGACCCGATATCTACTCCGACTACACGGCCGATAACCACTCTTTCTACAACATCACCCTACTTCCCACCGTCCGATTCACCTATTTCTTTCGACCCTATGTCAACCTCTATTCGGCTGTCAACATAGGACTCACCATCAACGGAGGCACAGAGACCGACATGAAAGGCAGATACACCGCCTGCGCACCTGCCCTCGGGGTCACGCTCCTTGGCGTACAAGTGGGACGGAAACATGTCTTTGGTGCCGTAGAGATAGGCGGCCTCAGCGCACTCATGGGCAAGAACTACATCTATATGTTCGACTCACGCATCTTCACTGCATCCATCGGATGCCGATTCTAAATACTTACGACTATGAGATACAAAGCAATACTAATCTTCACCACAGCCCTCATGCTAACGGCCTGCATACAGAACAACCCCGAGTATGTCGACTTCACCAAGTACCGTGGGCAAGCCTGTGCCTTCGTGCCTACCTACGAACAAGTGTCCGACCTACAAGACGAAGCACCTTGGGAACGCATCGAGGAATATGATGTACAACCCGAGGACACCACCGCTGCTGTCGTACGCCGAACCTCCCCGCTCACCATGACCGACATGGCAAGAGGCATACTCGAAGCCATGCTGACCTATAAGGTGCACCAAGTGGCAGGAACCTACCGAAGCGTTGATGTGCACGGCGACTCGCTCACCGTCTCAGGTAAGTTCTTCTACCCAGAGAACGGAGTCATCAAGAACCTCATGATTGTCTCCCACTACACCATCGGTTCAAATGCCGAAGCACCCTCCGAGACCTTCAGTATCGAGGGACTCTTTGCCGGCATGGGATACGGTGTCGTCATGGCTGACTATATCGGCTACGGTGTAACGGTCGATAGTATCCACCCTTACCTGCAAGCCGATGTCACTGCACATAATGTCATCGACATGGCACTTGCCATACGGCCCTTCATTGCAGAAAGAGGGCTAAAGGTACAGTCCGACTCGGTCATACTACTCGGTTACTCACAAGGTGGCGCTGCTACCATGCATGTCATGCGAGAGATGGAGACCTCCAAGACCTTCAAAGACCTGTTCGCCATCAAGAAAGTGTACGCTGGCGCTGGTCCTTACGATATTGCCCAGACCTACGACTACTGCGTCAAGATCGATGAGACCGGTATCCCCTGCGCCATACCCCTCATCATACAAGGTATGAGCATCGGTATGGAGAAACCACTCGACATGGCGTACTTCTTCAAAGAACCACTGCTGTCTAACTACCCCGAATGGATCAACTCTAAGCGGTACACCGTCAACCAGATGTCCTCTCTCATTGGTGTAAACAAACTGAGCGATATCCTCACTGCCAACGGTACCGACCGAACCAACCGAGAGACTGCACGCTTCTATGCCGAACTGGCAAGCAATAGTGTGCCCAAGAACTTCATACCACAAGCACCACTCTATATGTTCCACTCCGAAGACGACTCCACCGTGCCGTTCATCAACTCACAGATAATGCAACGACAATTCCGAGAGAAGAACAGTTCCGTAGAGTATAACTTTGGGCACTATGGCACACACATGAAAGGTGCTCTCGTGTTCATCAAATCCGTGATTAAAGACCTAAAGAAAAACCAATAACACACACTATCATGAAAAGATTAAGCCTATTAGCATGCCTCGCAGCCGGACTACTGACCGCCTGCACCAACTACCAACTCAACGAGAGTAACATCGACTTCACCGTCACCCGTGTCTGCTCCAACAAAGCATGGGTCGAAATAACCCCCTCCTCCAATGCCGCCTACTATATGTACGATGTAGTGAAAGCATCCGACATGGAGCATGTAGAGGACGATAGAGAGTTCATTGAGGAACACTTCGAGAAGATGCAAAAGATTGTAGACGAGATAAACGAATACCTCGTCAAGATAGGCTACGAGCCATCTACTATCGAGGAACTATACTTCGAGCGAGGCAGTGTACAGGAAGTACTGTCCTACCTCGAACCCGAAACCGACTATTGCGCCTTCGTCTATGGAGTAAGCAAGAAAGGTAAACCAGCACACACCCTCGTCAAACGCTGGTTCACCACTACAGCACAGCCCACCTCCGACATCACCTTCAAGGTAGAGATGGCAGCCTCCGACACCTTCCGTATCATCCCATCAAATAATGACCCATACTTTTGGGATGCCATACAGAAGACCTCTGTATATGATTACTACGACATCGACCTAAGCGACACCTTGTAT
Source organism: uncultured Bacteroides sp. (assembly GCA_964398075.1). GTDB lineage: Bacteria > Bacteroidota > Bacteroidia > Bacteroidales > Paludibacteraceae > Colicola. Next base: position 5,304 of record CAYNMA010000033.1, read on the forward strand.
ACCGACGGTGTAGTATCTGCCGTGTGGTTCGATGGTGTTATCAACCTCAACTACGAATGGGGCTTCAACCTCACCGATACCAACACCGTATCCGTTTCTCTCGATGCTCTTAGCGATGCTCCTCTGAAAGATGAAGATGTGTTCTATGTAGGCTGCACCGGCTTTACCACCGAGCAGACTACCGACACCTATATGTTCAAGATAACCTATCGTACCGACAGTACTACCACCGTCGAACCCGTAGAACTAATCAACACCCTCGACGAAAAAACAAAGAGGTACCTCAGAAAGCATTCCAAGGTACCCCAATATTAATTGTTAATTGTTAATTGATAGCCTCCAGCAGTTGACGCATCCGTTCCCCGAGTTCGGTCTTACGACGGATATGTTCCTTCACCTCCATAACGAAGGCGTTGCTCTCGAACTTACCACGGACTGATTCAAAGTCTGCTTGCCGCTGACTAGCATCACCGTCTACACCAAAGCCTGTCTGACTATTGAGGTCGAACTCCTTACGAGCGTCCTCATAGACCATGTTATCGAGGCGTATCACAGAGTCTTGCCACTCATCGACTACATGCTTCACTTGCTCGAGTGTCACTTCCTCAACGGAGCAACCCCATATCTGCTCTAGTTTGTCGAGTGCCCAAGTCCACTCGTAAGAGTAGTAGTTAGCATCCATTGCAGCAAAGCGTTGCTGTATCTCCTTAATACCAATGGCATGCTTCTCTATGTCCTCACTGAGGCGTGTCACCTCCGTACGAGGAGCAAGCAGTCCAGCAAGGTCTACCCAGTCGCCCAAGCCTACCGTGGTATCAGGACGCAGTGCAGCACGCAGGTCTGCCATAGTATGTATCTCACCATACTTCTCTAGGCGAGAAATAAGCGAGTTACCCAAGAACTTAGCAATACCTATCGTATAGAGCTGAATACCGTGCTGCAGAGAAGTATTGCGTATCTTGCAGTTATTGTAGCCATAGAAGTCAGTCTTCTTACCGCTAAGGTCTTGCAACTCGTTGAGAATCTCTCGACCATGCCACATCTTCTGCACCGTATATGGTGAGAGTAGGTTATAGTTGATGAAGTCCAGTTTCTCCTTGTCGGTACGCATATCACGCTTAGGCCACTTCTGTGCATCACGAATAGTGCCCACCGTACGCAGGTTAGCACCAGGCACAAGATAGGTCTCCGAGTTGTTCTCAATGAGGTAAGAGAACGGCAGTGCTGAGGTATCCGCATGGTGTGTATGGCGTCCCATAACCAAAGAGAAGGCACCCACCTTCGAAGGCCACAGCATATAACTGTCGGATGTGGTCTTTGCCCCACGCTCTACCACGCCTTGGTGTATCGGACCCAACTTATACATGTGGTTCGACTGATTGCTACCCGACCCAGCATTAAGGAACGAGAACATACCAGCAATAAGAAGCGTCGACTTATGGTGAGTCACGGTGTATGGACCGGCAAAGATAGCACAAGCCTCGCCGTGCATTCCTTGGCAGTTACTGAAGAACAACGACTCCTCTGCCGAATAATGCTTGTCGAAGATACAACCTTGTCCCACAAAGCACTTATCCACAATAGTAGAGTCCAGTATCTTCACACCCGAAGAGACTATGAAGTTTGTGCACTTAACGCCCGAACCCATCTTAACCGGTGCCAACTCATTCGAGTTGATAGAACCGTTCTTGAGTCGTGAGACTCCTGCAAGAAGAGCATAGTCACCCACACGCACGTTCTTGATACTACCACAGTTGAGGATACGGACCTCCTTGCCGATATAACCCATATCGCTTGCCTGCTCAGCAGCATACTGGTCGATCTGTTCCTCAAGAGTCTGTATCATGTTAGGGCGATGCCGATAGAGAGTAAGCATATATGCCAACGGCGCACTCAGTTTGTCGAAGATAGGTATCTCACGACCACCACCTTCGTTCATGACCGACACACGCACACCATTACCGAAACTGGGAGTACCATCCACAAGGATAGCATTCACGTTCTCGATACATGCGCCATCACTGATATAGTAATTGGCAATATAGTTATGGATATTATAAAGATGAACATCATTACCAATAACACAGTTATGAATACGGGCATGCGATATACCCGAATGTATCTTGAGCCCACCAGGAAGGTCGAACTCACGATGGAAGTGCCCCATTTTTATCTGCCCAGAGAAGTAGGCGTTATTGACAAAGTGAGGATCGAAGTCCTCCGCTACTAGGATATTATCCCACGAATCAGCAGTACATTGCTGCTGTATAAGCTGCTGTTGTTCAGCATGCGTAAGATGTCTATACATAAGTTAACAATCTACTTTATGATATACTTTATTATCTACTTACTAGTTATTCAATATCGCTGCCGTCATCTTAGACCAAGCATACTTTTGTTTCTCTTCCTCAATACCCGCAGCAAAGTGTCCCGTGGGTTGTCCGCAGAAGTCAAGCAATGCATCCGCAATAGCCCTTGGGTCTACATCGGTTACATACCCCACCTTACCGTTAGGCACTATCTCTGCCAGTCCTCCGACATGCGTAACCAGCATCGGCTTACTGAAATGGTAAGCAATTTGTGTCACGCCACTCTGCGTAGCCGTCTTATAAGGTTGCACAATAAGGTCCGCTGCCGAGAAATAGACACGCACCTGTTCATCGGGTATGAAGTTCGTGTGCCACAACACCCTCCCTGATAACCCAAGACTCTGTTCCAAAGCATAGTACGTATCGGCATTATTATAGAACTCACCTGCCACCACAAGATGCACATTCTCGTTCTTTAGACGTGGGTCAGCATAAGCCTGCAGAAGCAAGTCAAGACCCTTATAGTCACGGATAAACCCAAAAAACATCAGTATCTTACCCTCCAGCGGCAACCCCAGCTGTCGGCGTGCCTCAAGAGAGTCCATCGGCTTACCATAGTTGTCGTAGATAGGATGCGGCGAGACGATAACAGACTTCTTCTGCCCCTTAGCAAGAAGCGAAAGGCAGTCGTCCCGCACACTATCCGACAGTGCCACGAAGTGGTCTACACTATGGATAAAATAGCGTAACAACGGTTTGTCCCAAGGTTTGGGCTCGTGAGGAATAACATTATGAAGGATAGATACCACTCGTATTCCACCTTTTCGTGCGATACGAGCAATCGTACCGAGGCAAGGCGTCATCAAGGGTATCCATGTCGGCACAATCAGCAAGTCCGCATGCATACTGCGTATCAACCTACCGGTCCGTATCCACGAGAACGGATTGATAGAGTTCATCACACGCCGTATATGCAAGTCCATCGGTGCGGGAGCATCGCTATACTGAGTCTTACCAGGAAAAAGGAAATTAGGATACTGCATCGTGAAAGTGAGTATCTCCACCTCGTGCCCTTCGGCTTGGAACTGCCGAGCCAGACGCTCATTGAACGCAGCCAACCCTCCACGATAAGGATATGCTGTACCTAAGATGATTATGCGCATAAGATGTGTCTCTTGTTATTGTTTCGAGCCTGCAAAGGTACGCATATTTTACAGGTTCAACAAATCGGCATCTTTTGACAACAGAATACCAGCAACAATGTTAGACCAGTTTGTACCGACGGAGCATGTTAATTGTCAGATTGTCAATTGTCCAATTGTCAATTAATCAGTCCATTCATACACCCTTTTCACGCGTTGCGACACCGATGTCAGTATCTCGTAGGTGATAGTCGACAGTTTAGTTGCCAGTTCCTCGATAGGAAGGTCATCACCAAAGATAACCGCAGCGTCACCAGGCTTAGCATCTGTACCCGTCACATCAATCATAGCCAAGTCCATACATACATTACCGAGCACCGGACAGCGTTTACCACGTACTAACACCTCTCCACCATGATTGCCAAAACGACGGTCGAAACCATCAGCATAGCCTATCGGAATAACAGCCACCTGCCTATCCTCATCAAGATAGGTGTGACGCCCATAGCCTATACTCTCACCGGCATGAACAGTCTTAACCGACAATATCGTGGTGCGAAGTGTACATACATTGCGCAACCGACGACCTGCCACAGCACTGAAGCCATACATACCAATACCCAATCGACAACCGTCCATCTGGCTCTCCGTGAACCGCTCAATACCTGCGGAATTAAGGATATGCCGCAAGATGACATGATCGGGTGTATCCAATCGTTGCTTTAGATAATCGGCACAACGAGTGAAACGAGCAATCTGCTCATGCGTGAAAGCATCAAACTGTTCCTCATCGGCACCTGCTAAGTGCGAGAACACCGAACATACCGACACTACCTTCTGGGCAGAGAGGATATCTGCCAACTGCAGCATATCGTCCCACTCAAAGCCTAAACGGTGCATACCCGAGTCAATCTTAATGTGAATAGGATAATGCTCCACTCCTTCTGCTGCCGCAACCTCCATGAACCGTTGCAACGAGTCAAACGAATAGATATTCGGTTGTAGGTTATTCTCAATAATCTTCTTGAGTGCAGTCTCCTCTGGGTCCATGATAATCATAGGCAAGGTGATACCTGCCCTACGCAGTTCCACTGCCTCATCGCATACTGCCACTGCCAACACATCTGCCAAATGATTCTCTTGTAGGCATTTAGACACCTCCACATAACCAGTACCATAAGCAAAGGCCTTCACCATACACACCAAGCGAGTCTCTGGTTTAAGCAGCGAACGGAAATAACGCACATTCGATGCCAAGGCAGCAAGGTTAATCTCCATAACCGTCTCATGCGTCTTCTCCATAAGCATATCATTGATTCGCTCTTCGGCATAGCCAAGATAACGCAACACGGCAGCACAGGTACGCACATTCTGATGTGACGGTTCTTCTATCACCGTCTCTGCATGGCGGAAAAGACGCATCTTCTCTGCCCTTTTCTCCTCCAACGAAGCGAAGTTCTCACCATGCTCCTCACCGATATAAGTCACCACGCCAATCGTTGGACGGATAATGCGCTCCAGTCGGTCCATCTCACCACGCTGCGAGATACCTGCTTCAAAGATAGCCAGTTGCGTATTCTCGTTCATCTGCCATACCGATAACGGCACACCTATCTGCGAGTTATACGACTTAGGCGAACGAGTGATACGATAATCGTCCTTCAGTAACTGATAGAGCCACTCTTTAACCACAGTCTTACCATTACTACCCGTAATCGCAATCACAGGACAATGATATAGGCTGCGTTTATACGCCGCCAAGTCCTGAAGGGCATACAGTGTATCTGGCACAAAAAGGAAAGCCGCATCGCGCATCAGCTGCACCAACTGTCTATTTGCATCCGAATCATTCAACACAAAAGCACGAACGCCTTTTGCATAAAGGTCAGCAATATACCGTGCCCCATCGTCCTTAACCGTATGCAAGGCAAAAAAGAGAGTCTGCTTCGGCTCGGTATGCAACTCACGAGAATCCGTCAAGAGATACTCAATATCAAGGTCTTCACTAATAGTAGTCTGCGGAGCAATAACCCCAGCAATAGTAGATAGTTTCATTGTAATATATACTTAATCGGTTCGATGTCAGAAACGACATCTTTAGAAGTTTATTCGTTTTACTTTATACCCCCACTGCAACAATAAGTCAGTGACCTTCAGTCGTACATCACCTTGCAGCAATATCTCACCATCACGCACCGACCCTCCTACTGCCAACTGTTTGCGTAATCGCTGACCCAATGCTGCCGCCTCTTCATCCGTTCCAGTATGTTCTGTAATAAGCGTAGCCGTCTTACCCTTGCGCTTATCCAGTTCCACGCGCAACCGTGGCAAAGACACCTTTTCTTCCTTTTGCGTCTCTACTTGAGGCGTCGGTTCTGCCTGCGGCATATCAGGTAATAGACTCGATAACTGTTCTTTCCAATCCATATCTATAGTTCTTTCAAGGCAATCATCTGCGTTGCCAAAGTGTAAATAAGAATACCAGCCGTAACGCTCACATTGAGCGAATGCTTCGTGCCATACTGAGGAATCTCTAAGCAGCCATCTGCTGCATCTACCACCTCCTGCTGCACACCAAACACCTCATGTCCTAACACAATAGCATACTTCTTACCCTGCTGAACATGGAAGGCTTGCAACATCGTGCTGCCATGCGCTTGCTCTACTGCCAATACCGTATACCCCTCATCATGAAGTCTTTGCACAGCTTCCAAGGTTTCTTTGCAGTAACTCCAACCTACCGTCAACTCTGCGCCTAAAGCCGTCTTATGTATCTCCGTGTTAGGCGGTGTGCACGCTATCCCACACAAGATAATCTCTTGCAACCGAAAAGCATCTGCCGTACGAAACACAGCACCTATATTATGCTGACTACGCACATTATCCAGCACTACCACCAATGGTATTTTCTCCGCCTCACTATACTCTTCAACCGAGAGCCTATGCATCTCTACTGTCGTCAGTTTCTTCATCATTCCGAATCTTTTTCAGTTACTTGCCAATCCTCTGCATAGAGTTGATACTCATGAGCTTGAATACTATCACCTTCCGTCAACGACTGTTGCGCACGCTTTAGATACAACGCCGAGATATGCTCCTGCAACTGTGGTCGCAACTGCTCAATCTCCGTCTGATTTGGCTCTAAGGTCTGCGACAACTGAAGCAAGTCCCACGCAAACAGTGCATCGTTCAGCTTCTCTGTCTTTGCATACAACCTCAGCCTATCATTGCACTGCTCAAGCAACTGTTCTCTATTCGAGCTGCGCTCACCGTCAGTCACTAAGTACTTATGCAGCAACAGTGAATAGTACTCCTTAGCAGATTCAGCATCATGTGATAGCAATGCCGACTCTGCCTTAACCTTCAAGAGATTAACCACTTGTGTACGAGCCGCATCATAGTGACCCGTGTAATAACTAACCTCTGGTTGCCACACCCAACGGTCATTGACGCCCTTAAGAGGCAACTTCATATCTTGAAAATGATTATTGATCTCATCCAACAACCGATATATCTCACACCGCTGCATTGCCTGATCCAAGTCATTCTCATCGGGCAACGCCTGCAACTGCTCATCTACATACTCCTGCAGTTTCTCCCAGTTACGATACACAAAATCCGACGCCACACGACTCTGAGGCTGAATAGTCAACACATAAGTTGCCGTATCCATCGACTCTAAATACTTGTCTGCCTTCCACAAGCGTTCCATCGACACCAACAACCGTGTCACATTCGGTCGTTTTGCACTCTGCTGTGCCACCAACGGCAATGCCATACAGAGGAGAGAAATAATGATGTATCGTCTTTTCATAAACATATCGTCCTTTAAAAATTATATACTCCTAAAACAATGCTCTGCCTCACGGAACAGTGCATCACGCACTTCGTTCATATCTATCACCTTACCGCACTCTTGCTGCATCGATGTCACTGCCTTATCTGTAAACCCACACGGGTTGATATACGAGAAATAAGTCAAGTCGGTATTCACATTCAACGCAAACCCATGCATCGTGACATACCTCGATGCCCGCACTCCAATAGCACAAATCTTCCGTGCCCTTGCCGTATGCGGTTCAATCCATACACCCGTTGCACCCTGCAACCGCTCTCCCTGTATATCATATTGAGCCAATACATTGATAATGAGTTGTTCCAAGAGATTGATATAGTTTTTCAGTCCGAGATGAAACTGCTCCAAATCCATTATCGGATAGCCCGTCCATTGACCCTCGCCATGAAAAGTGATATCACCTCCTCGGTCTACTCGCAATAGTGTTGCACCCAAAAGAGCCAACTGCTCCTCCGACAGCAGCATATTCTCCGCCTTCCCATGCCTACCAAGAGTATACACCGGCCGATGCTGGCACAAGATAAAATCATTATCGGGTGTCTCACCACGCATCTTAGCCGCTATCTTTTCGGCAAACAGTGCCTTTTGATTATCCCAAGCAGTCTGATAATCAACTGTTTCCCAATCGATATAATGTATTACTGGCTCCATCGTTTGCAGGTTCAAAAAAGTATGCCTATTTTTGCAGTGCAAAGATAAGGACACTCTGTGACTTCTGCAAATAAAATACCAATAGAACTTCTTGCCCCTGCACGCGACAAGACTGTCGGCATGGCGGCTATTGACTCTGGCGCTGATGCTGTCTACATTGGTGCACCTGCTTTTGGTGCCCGACAAGCAGCAGGAAACACAGTAGAGGACATCCAAGCCTTAGCTCAATATGCCCACCAGTTTGGTGCAAAAGTATTGGTTGCTCTCAATACCTTACTCCGTGACGATGAGTTACCGCAAGCAGTGCAGATTGCGTGGGATATGTATCATGACGGTGTAGATGGACTCATCATCCAAGACATGGGTCTCCTGCAATGTGACCTTCCACCTATCCGACTACATGCCTCCACGCAATGTAACAACACTACACCTGCTAAGGTCAAATGGCTGCAAGAGGTCGGTTTTCAACGTGTTGTATTAGCACGAGAGTTAGGTATCGAAGAGATAAAAGACATCCGACAGAAAACCGACATCGAGTTAGAAGCCTTTGTTCACGGTGCGTTATGTGTCTCATACTCAGGCGAGTGTTACCTCAGCGAAGCCCTGCAAGGACGAAGTGCCAACCGTGGTGCTTGTGCACAACTATGCCGAATGCAGTATGATCTCCTCGACAAAGACCAACACTGCCTCGCTAAACAGAAGTATGCATTGTCCTTACACGATATGGACCGAAGTCAGCACTTGCGAGAACTCCTCCAAGCAGGCGTCACAAGTCTTAAGATCGAAGGACGACTCAAAGGCGAAGACTATGTGCGTAATGTCGTTGCTTTCTACCGACAAGCTCTTGACCAACTGTTCAGCGAACCCGATTCGCCCTACATACAAGCCTCACGAGGTATCGTACATACCGACTTCCAACCCGACCTCAATAAGACCTTCCACCGTGGAGGTGTCGATTATTTTCTGCATGGTCGAACACCACAACTTGCCAATTGGGATACACCCAAATCAACGGGCGAATATATCGGCAAAGTTATCCGACAAAACCACGATTACATCGAACTCGACAGAGTCTCCGACTTACATAATGGCGATGGACTAACCTTTGGTGATCAAGGTTTTAGTGTCAACCGAGTTGTCGGCAACCGTGTCAATCCCAACAAGATGCCTATTCTACAAAACGGCACACTCATTTACCGGAACCTCGATAAACAGTTCCTCGACAATCTGCTTCATACACGCACCTGCCGACGCCTACCTATCGATATTTTGTTTCAACAGAAAGGCGACGACTACCTACTCCAGATAGGTCCCCACGAGCAGACCTTCCATTATGCCGCATCACCTGCCAATAAACCCGAGCAAGCACTAACCAATATCCGACAACAGTTGCAGAAGTTAGGCGACACTATCTATGAAGTACGCAACATACAGATTACCACCTCTTTCGTTCCTTTCATACCAAACAGCATAATAACACAATGGCGGAGAGACACACTCGCCACACCGGCAATAGAAACCTCATCGCCGATGCAGTCCATTGACCTTACAAAAAGAGTCATCTACCATCCTACCCTACCCGCCGACATTCCCCACGACTATCGCCTTAATGTACTGAACCGAAAGGCACTCTCGTTCTATACGCAATGTGGCGTCACTGATATAGAGCCTGCCTTCGAAGCCTCACACGACAAAGCAGCAAGCCTCATGCACTGTAAGTATTGCATTCTGCATGAGATGAATCATTGCCGCAAGCAGCACCCACTCCCCGCAGAAAGCGAACCCTACTATCTCCGCACGCAATCGGGCAAACTGCTCCGTCTTATATTCGATTGCCCCCACTGCGAAATGCGCATCCTACCCACCAACGACTAACCTCTCGTCCTTCTCCACAAAACATACAAGTCCCCTCTTGCCTATTCCGAAAAAATACACTACTTTTGCAGCCGTTTTATGATAAGCATTGAGGACATAGTACGGCCCGTCGCCATGGAGTTTCGAACATTTGAAGACGCCTTCCAGCGTTCTCTCATGTCCGACAATACACTCTTGCACGAAGTACTACAATGGGCAACTGCCAACAAAGGTAAGCAACTCCGCCCACGGTTAGTACTCCTATCGGCACAACTATGCAACCGTGGAGGTTCAGGTATCAACGATAAGACCATTCAAGCCGCTGTCGCACTCGAACTGATGCACACCGCATCGCTTATCCACGACGATATAGTCGATAACTCTCCCCTGCGCCGAAACCAAGAAAGCGTATGGAAACATTGGGACAAGAAAGTGGCAGTCCTATCTGGCGACTATATCCTCTCCAAGGCAATGTCCATCATTGGCAATCTGCGTAACATACAGATCATGAACATCGTCCTTGACCTTGCTGCATCGCTCTCATCGGGTGAGTTACTCCAACTCAACTATTCTGGCGACAACCGTTTTATCTCCGAGGAAGAGTCTATGCGCATACTCGAAATGAAAACCGCATCACTATTCTCTGCATGTGCCGAGATAGGCGCAGTAAGTGCAGGCGCAACCATGAAGCAGCAGACAGCACTCCGCGAGTACGGTCGACATCTCGGTATATGTTTTCAATTGAAAGACGATGCTTTCGACTTTGGAGACAACGACGATATAGGCAAACCTACTATGGGAGATGTATGCGACGGCAAACTTACACTCCCACTCATCATATCCCTGCAGCGTGCCACACGCGCCGATCGGCAACACATACACGACCTTCTCATGCAACCACTGTCCAGCGACGACCTGCAAGAGATAAAATCTTTCGTCTTGCGCTACGATGGTCTTGGCTACACACAGCACAAGATGCAAGAACACTACGAAGAAGGTATCCAATGTCTCTCCGTCTTTAGAGAGAACAAACTACGAACCTCACTCGAAGAACTCTTAAGATACGCAGTAGTCCGCACCAATTAATGCGCTACACTATTGCGCTTTTCCTCTGTAAAAGTAACATCGGTCAAGAACGCCTCGAGCAATAGTTGCTCAGCCTCCTGACGAGAGATGCAACGCTGTTGCATATAAAAGATAGCATCCTCGTCCATCTGACCAGTAGTAGCACCATGAGATGCTTTTACATCATCTGCATAGATCTCCAGTTGCGGCAGCGTCTGAATATGCGCCCGTTCCGATAGTAAGATATTACGATTCGTCTGCGATGCCTCAGTCTTTTGGGCATTAGGCTTAATAATCAAATCTCCACGAAAGAAACCACGCGACTCATCATCCAATACATACTTGAATACACAATCGCTCTTCCCACCTATACCACAGTGAGTAACATGCGTGTAATATGCCACATCATCGTTTCCATGAAGCACCACCTTACCACGCATCTCGGTCGTAGCATGGTCACCCACCTGACACACCTCAATATGGTTCTCGCCCACGCCAGCAGTCGTCTCACAATAGACAGTCAACGATGAGTCCGACTCCTGCTCAACATGCAGCATCACACCCACGCCCTCTACCAACACTACTTCCGACTGCCCTTGTTCGATCCGCAAACGATATGTACCACTCGTAAGTCTCTTCATAAGTTATAAGTGTAAGTCGGCGTAACCTTTCTCTTCCAACTCAAGTGCCAAGGTCTTATCGCCCGTCTTCACAATACGCCCGTCTGCCAAGATATGCACGAAGTCCGGCACAATATAATCCAACAGACGCTGATAGTGTGTAATAACGATATACGCATTATTAGGCGTCTTAAGTCGATTGACGCCCTCTGCTACAATACGCAATGCGTCAATGTCCAAGCCCGAATCTGTCTCATCCAATATACTGAGCGATGGCTCCAACATAGCCATTTGGAATATCTCATTGCGTTTCTTCTCGCCACCTGAGAAACCCTCGTTCACAGCACGCTTTGCCAAACGGTCATCCAACTCCACCACGGCACGTTTCTCTCGCATCAACTTCAAAAACGCACTCGCTGACAATGGCTCCTTCCCTTCATACTTACGTTTCTCACTCACCGCTGTCCGCAAGAAGTTAACCATACTCACACCAGGTATCTCTACCGGATATTGAAACGACAAGAACAGTCCCTCTCGCGCACGCTGCTCAGGCGTCATCGCCAGCAGGTCCTTGCCACGGAACAGCACACTACCACCCGTCACCACATAGTTAGGGTTACCCGTAAGCACCGCAGACAAGGTTGACTTGCCAGCCCCGTTAGGTCCCATTATAGCATGCACCTCGCCCTCACCTATCGAGAGGTTGACGCCTTTGAGTATCTCCTTACCGTTGATGCTTGCATGCAAATCCTTTATCTCTAACATAACCATCAGTTTAATATTGTATTGATTACCGTTTTCCCTACCGCCTCCAAGGTCTCTGCGCTGATGTTCTCCATCGTATCATGGCGCGTATGCCAATACCAAGGAAAGCCCGTATCGGTATGTATGTCATAATGAATAATGTCCACGCACGGAATATGCGCTATCGTATTGATGTAATAGTGGTCATCCGTTATAGGATTACCCACCCCGTCCTTAAACAGATGCCCATATCCCAACTGCGAAGCCGTACGCCACAGCTTCACACAATAACTCTGAGCATACTGCATCGAGAAATACTCCTGCGGGAATATCGCATTGCGGTCGCCCACCATATCAAGCAGCACCGCATACTGATACCGTTTCTGTCCCTGCAATGCCTTGTCCTGTGCATACTGTTTTGCCCACAACTGCGAACCTAAGCACCATGTATCTGCACGCTCCTTGCCGGTATACGACCGAGGCGTACCCATGTCCTCCGCATCAAAAAAGACGAAGTCTATATCCTGTTTCGGCTGAAGCAACGACACCTGCCGAGCCAACTCCAATAGCACCCCCACACCACTCGCACCATCGTTCGCACCGTCCACTGCATACGCCCTATCCTCCGGCATCTCTTCCTCATCCGACCACGGACGGCAGTCCCAATGCGCACAAAGCAATATCGTCCCACGACCGCCCGTACTGTCCGACTTTGAGTAACTCCCCACGATGTTATATACCCCCACACTCGCACCCGCATAGTCCGTCATCTCACCCTGCTGCACGCCTACCGCCAACCCATATCGACGCAAAGTCGATTCAATATACTTAGCACACTGATAATGAGCCTGCGACAATGGCACCCGAGCCCCATAAGACACCTGCTGTGCCACATGCTGATACGCCGAATCCCCACAGAATGCATACGCCTTCGACGCCTCCGACGGCTTACTCCGCTGGCAACCTGTCGCCAACAGCAGCACCGCCAACAATGCCAACAAGCCTATATCCTTACGCCACCCCACAACAATCCTCGACTACATCATCTGATTGATCTCCGAAATACTGCGGTGCTCTTGGATTGCTCGTATAGTGTCTGCAAACGAACGAGCCACACTCAGCACACGCACCTTCGGGCATTTCGATACATCAAAAGGCAGCGAATCCGTGAATACCAACTCATCCAACGCCGAACTCATCACGCGCTCCGACGCAGGTCCCGACATCACACCATGCGATACCACGGCACGAACCGACAACGCCCCCTTGTCCTTTATCATATTAGCCGCACGAGTCAAAGTGCCCGCCGTGTCGCATATATCATCTATTATAACCACATTCTTGCCATCTACCTCACCCAAGATACGCATCTCTGCGATCTCATTTGCCTTCTCTCGGTGCTTATAACACAGAACCATAGGCACTTTCAACTTGGCTGCAAGCTTGGCCGCACGCTTCGAACCGCCCTCATCAGGCGACGCAATGATAAGATTGTCCAAGTGCAACGACTCCACATAGTCCGCAAAAGTATTGAAACCATACAGGTGATCCACCGGCACATCAAAGAAACCTTGGATCTGTTCCGCATGTAAGTCTATGGTAATCACGCGGTCAACACCTGCCACCTGAAGCATATCAGCGATCAGTTTCGCACCTATCGACACGCGCGCCTTGTCCTTTCTGTCCTGTCTTGCCCAACCAAAATATGGGATAACTGCGATAATCTTATACGCACTCGCACGCTTTGCCGCATCTATCATCAGCAGCAACTCCATCAGATTATCTGCGCTCGGGCAGGTCGACTGCACCAGATACACCGACTGACCACGGACAGAGTCCTCAAACTCCACCGCATACTCCCCGTCGGAGAAGTGCTCTATGTTGACCCTACTCAGCTGGCAACCCAGCTCCTCGCAGATGCGGCTCGCCAATGGCTGCCCCTTACTGCCTGAAAACACCTTGTAACGATGCGACTCTTCTATCATAATTCTCTATGTTTAAAAGACTTACGTACCACGAATCCCCCTGCAATCCCACACCCATCTAACACACTGCAAAGGTAATAATTATAATCCAATACACCAAATACAAATAGCGTACCACCAACAAAAAACCGTGCAATCCGACATCCGATGCAGTCTTTTAGCACACCCGTCCGACATCAAAAGCAGTCTTGTGTCCGTTAGCACGCAGTGCGGTCCGACAGCCGAAGGCGGTCTTTCAGCACGAAGTGCGCTCCTCCAGCGAAGCAATCCGCCAGCGAAAGCGATCCTTTACCGCAACGGTCCCAAATCTTAAAGCCACCAAACCCGAATCTTAATAGAACATATCAGCAGACAATCTCGAGTCAAGTACGACACATCGTCGAAGGATTGTCGAAGGATAACCGAAGGATTGTCGAAGGATTCAGCGCTTCACGTAATAACCACACCGAACCCACATCGTACCCAAAACCCACCAACATCACCCTAAAATTATTAACATTAGCACTGTAAACATTAACACCAAAAACTCCACAACGAAACATGAAATCACTAACACAACGTCACCAACGTACAACCACTAACATGAAATCAATAACGTACAACCATAAACTCCAAAACTAATTAACCCAACCCCTTGCACATCCCCCAAAAATCCACTACCTTTGCGCCGACAAAACTCCATTTCTATGGCACGAATCGATTTCTCAGACCCTATTGCGAGCATGTCCGGCAAGTTTCATTGGCAGGACAAAGTCATCATGCGCACCGTCCATGGCAAGACGCAGGCGTATACCATCAAGCACCCCTTCAAAGGCGAGAGGTCACCGAAGCAAAAGCAAAACAGTGAAATCTTCCGAGAGGTCACCAGCCAAGCGTACGCCATCCTCCACGACCCCGAGCAGAGAGTCCTATGGGAAGCAGAATTCAACAACTACTGTGACTACACCAAGCGCCATTCCTCCGTGCCTGGCAAGCGTTACACCACCCTTCGAGGCTATATCATGGGCACCCTCACCCACCAACTCCGCCAGCAATCCCAGTCCGACTAACACCCAACCAACAACAAATAAAAGACACGACGATTGTGGAGACAACGATTGTGGAGACGTGAAGCGAGGGCAGGGGCGAAGCACTGAGTCTGCCGGAGCGAGTGAAGCCCAGTGGGCTGAACAAGAATACCGTATCGAGCCCCCGTGTCGTCCGAGCCGCAAGGCTCGATTGTATCCGCTTTGTTGGGGACGCGGGCGCCTCGCCCGCGGGAAAGATACCACGCTTGTGGCAACCATGCTTGTGGAGACCTGAAGAGAACGGCCTGAGCGAGTGAAACACAGTGGACTGAACAAGAATACCGTGTCGAGACCTCGTCTCGTTCGGGTCGCCAGACCCGTTTGACCATACTACGCCATGCTCCCACCCGTAGAGACGGTATTGCATACCGTCTCTCAAATCAAGAAAACACTGCGATTGTGGAGACGCACGCCCCTCCTCTGCACAGTGTGCTTACATGCATTTCTATGCATCCATCTTATTAGCCAAATAAAGTAGGGGTAATGTAAGGAGCAAAGCATTGGGGAAGTGGTGCATTCTCCAAACTTTTTTGAGAGAATAAATATCTACCATCGCAGACGAATCCCAGTTCTTGCCAATTTACTTCGTTAAGCATCTCGCATAACTTCTCAATATCTATATTGGATATTTTCGGAAAAACTGCTAGAACAGAGCCGTCGTAGTTCGTACATGAATGAACAAAGAATGGATTTTTATCACGTGTCTTCCCATTTACATAAATACGGGGACTTTTGGAAATATAATGATTACGTCCCCATTGCCACCAATTAGTTTCGTCGAATTGACGAATCTTTCGTTTGAGCAATTGTTCCTTGTGCTCAAGTAAATAGGGATTTTGCGGATCGTTATATATCATTCTCTTGGTTTTACCTGTTTTATGAGTGTACGAGCAAACAAAATCCGTATTGCCGTATTTCTCATTTGCGAATATTTTATCGTCCCCACTTACAGCTCCAACCTTCACAAAAAACACATCGCTAAATACGAATGGATAAGTATTGCTTGTGAATAATAGTTGGCCATTGTTGCAAATAAACTCTTTTGAAACATTGGTGCGGCGAGTGTAATTGTCTTTTTCGTATCTGAATATGATGCAGTTAGGATTAAAACCTGTAAATATCCGTTGGTCTCCTAAATCTATTATATCTGTGATTGTCCCGTGAGCGAAAATAAACTGGTTCAGTTTGATAGAAGATGTCGATTTCAAAAAATCACGTGGAGTAATAAAAATTAGTTCACCATGCTCATTGAGGTGGCGTATGCATTTCTCAATAAAGAAAAGATACAGATTACTTCTCTCATCGAATAATTGTGAATGTAACTTTTGTTTGGTTGTATCATATATGTCTTGATATCGGACATAAGGTGGATTTCCAATAATCGTGTCAAATTTTTCGGATAATGGATAATCGAAAAAGTCCATATTCAATGCTCCTTTGGGACAATGTTGCGAATCAATCTCAATGCCAACACAATCCGGGATATTGCTAAAGAATGCTCCATTGCCACATGAAGGTTCCATGATTCGTCCAAAATTCTTACGCATTTGTAACATCTCGGCAACAATACTCTGAGGGGTGAAAACTTGCCCCAATTTTTCCACATCAAACATACTCGGGAAACAAGTTTTTAAATTGGATATATATGTCAGAACGTAACTTGATAGACTCCGCAAAAGCTGACATTATTAACTGTTTGGCTGAGCTGAAATCACGAGATGTGTACTCGCGATTGCAATTCCATTTGCATTGAAAAGGCAAATTGTTTCCGTTAGGTTGCAATGAGGATAGCCCTTTTAGGGTATTGCAAAAAACATCTTGCTCATTGTCTTTATTAACTACAAGAAAGTAGTAGTCTTTGGTTGTGTTTTTGCCGATATGTTGTTTTAATTTGTTGAAATAGATTTGCCACTTTATTTCATTAGGAAAATCAGGCAACATTCCAGTAA
>CAYNMA010000034.1:0-21889 GCA_964398075.1 uncultured Bacteroides sp.
ATTGTTAATTGTTAATTGTTAATTGTTAATTGTTAATTGTTAATTGTTAATTGCCTCATCCTCGTGTCGTCCGAGCCGCCAGGCTCGATTGTATCTGCTCTGCCTGTTAATTGTTAATTGTTAATTGTTAATTGCCTCATCCTCGTGTCGTTCGAGCCGTCAGGCTCGTTTGACTATACGTTGGGGACGCGGGCGTCTCGCCCGCGGTTGCGTACCACAGTAGAGACGGTATTTTATACCGTCTCTCAAATCCATTATCCTAACAATCCATTGCCATAACATTCAATGTTTTATATCTAATTGATGCCAATACGCAGTAGTCGTCCGTTTATAACTTTTTGATATGGTTGCCCTGATTTTTTTTTGTGGGGGTGTTGTGAAATAGTGGAAAGAGTAGTACCTTTGCGGACGAATTGTAGAAGGCGACAATATATATGGGTTGATCTGTGGAGAGTTAGTTGGGGACATTGAATGTATAGAATAGTAATAACCAACTTTTTATAAACTCATAAATCAATTAGTATGAAATTGAACAAAGTGTTGTCAGCGTTTTCGCTGATGTTGTTAGCCACAATCGGCTTGTCATCGTGTGACACCAATGTGCCAGAGAATCCTACTCCAGGAAAACAGGACAAGGGTGATACCACCGAAACGGTAGATCCTACTAAAGTAGGTGATACCTTGAGCGTTGCAGAGATCATTGCAAAGAAAGAGGCAGGTACTCTTCCTGCAAAAGGTGCTGGTACTGATAAGTATTATGTAAAAGGCTTTATCGTTGGTGTATACGATTTCAACGCTGATTCTAAGTTTGTTATTGGTGGTACTTCCTCTATTAATACGAGTCTTTTGATCGCTGATGACCCAGAGTGTACCGATACTTGTGCAGTGGCTTCTGTTAAGTTGGCAAGTGGTACTGTTTATCAAGAGAAACTGAACTTGTTAGATAATCCTGACAACTTGAAGAAGGCAGTGTTGCTGCACGGTGTTGTAGAGGCATACTGCGGTATTGGCGGCGTAGTAAGTTTGGATGAGGCTTATCTCGACGGCGTGAAGGTTATCTCGGGTTCTGAGATCGATCCAAACTCGATTGACTATCAGGACGGTGAGATGTCGGTTTCGAGCTTAGTTGCTGTAGACGAGATCAAGAATCTTGCAACTGGTTCTACTACTACCACTGAGTACACTGTTCGTGGTGTGGTAAGTAGCGACCCAAGTGTAAATTTGAGTTTTGGTAATGCTAACTTCTATATCTCTGATGGTACAGAGGAGTTCTATTGCTATCAGACCTTCAATGTGGATGGTGCTAAGTTCGTTAGCGGCGAGCAAATCAAGAAAGGCGATATCGTAACGGTTAAGGGTACGATAACCAACTTCAACGGTACGAAAGAGTTCAAGAAAGCCAGTCTTGTTCGTACAAGCAATACTTTTGATCCAAGTGCTGTAACGATTGAGACTATCACTGTTGCAAAGGCACTTGAGATTGGTGCTGCTTTGGGAAGCGGCGCGACTTCATCGGCACAATATAAGATTACCAACTGCACTGTTGCCGAAGTAACGGAAACAAGTACCTCGCATGGCAATATTACGATGAATATAAAGGATGATTCAAGTGACCAAACGCTCAAGTGCTATCGTGTATCCTATGTTGACAATGCAAAGTATACTGAAGATGATCCTGCTATCGAGGTCGGTGATAGAGTAACAGTTATTGGTCAGATTCAAAACTACGGAGGTACTACTATCGAAGTGGTGAAAGGTTATATTTCGGAGCATACAAAGTAAGTGTTTCATAATTTAGTTGAAAGGAGGCTGTCGTTGGATAGCCTCCTTTTTTATGACCATTCATGTTAAGGGATGTTCTAAAAATTGCTTTTGAGATGATTTGTGGAATTTTATTTAGTAGATGGTTGGCGCAACGAAGGAGCTTCGGGCTCCCTTCAAATCTCCGATTTTAAGGGTGACAGCGTGCGAGCATTGTGACTGAGTGAAAGTCAAGCAGATACTAATAAAAACCACAAAGCACTCAAAAAGTGGAGAAACATTCCAATTCGTAACAAAATAACGAAACGTGGAATTTTTAGGACATCCCTTAATACGCCGCAGGCATCCGTTTACAACTTTTGATGTCGTCTTTCCCCCACGGCATCGAAATGTAAATGCCAAGACCTCTATTTCTTAAAGAAACATACCAATAACTCATGTAGAACCCTTATCGAAGGGATATCGAAGGGATATCGAAGGGATAGCCTAAAATCACCTAACCTCACCCAACCCTCACAACACCAAAAAATCACCCTTTTCTACACAATTCCATTAACATCTCGCCATGATTTCTTAACGCTGTCTCCCGCATCCCCAATGGTTCTATTAGCGTAGCGGTCTTGTGTCTTTTTTGAATAAGTAGTACCTTTGCGGCAAAGAATTCGGGCTTATGAATACTGATTATATGAATACAGATTATAGGAAGCGGCGGAGTATACGTCGTTATAGTACGCGGGAGGTGCCGCAAGCGTTGTTGAAAGAGATGTTGTCGTGTGCCACGAGGGCGTCGAACACGGGTAACATGCAGACATATAGTGTGGTGGTGACTCGTGATAAGGATATCAAACAACAGTTGGCTCCTGCACATTTCTTTCAACCGATGGTGACGGAAGCACCTGTGGTGCTCACTTTCTGTGTGGACTTTAATCGTTTCACGCTTTGGTGTGAGCAGCGTAAGGCAGATGCGGGTTTCGATAACTTTCAGTCGTTTATAGGTGCCGCTATCGATACCTCGTTGTTTGCCCAGACCTTTGCCGATATAGCCGAGTCGAACGGCTTGGGTCTCTGTTACTTAGGTACTACAACTTACAATGCCGCCGACATCATTCGTGTGTTGCACCTGCCTAAACGGGTGGTGCCTCTCTGCACGATCACTCTGGGTTATCCCGCTGAGATGCCTGAGCAGCAAGACCGTCTGCCTATCGAGGCTATTGTGCATGAGGAGACTTATCACGACTATTCGCCTAAGGATATAGATGCGGTGTATGGTACTAAAGAGGCATTGCCACAGTCTGCGAAGTTTATTGCCGAGAATAAGAAAGAGACTCTTGCTCAGGTGTTTACCGACATTCGTTATCCTCGTGAGGGCAACGAGCAGTCGTCGGCAGCGTTCTTGCAGGTGCTTCGTGATCAGTTGTTCTTATGAAGCGGGAGACTGTTCTGTATACGGCGTTATCGGTAGGACTGTTGCTGTTCTTTGTGGCGGACCTATGTATTGGTGCGGTGAACCTATCGCCGTGGCAGTTGCTGCTTACGGATAATGCGGTCTATCAGCAGATCCTGCTCAATATCCGTCTACCTAAGGCGTTGACAGCGGTGATGGCTGGGGTGTCGCTCTCGTTGGCTGGTCTTATCATGCAGACCTTGTTTCGCAACCCATTGGCTGGACCTTATGTATTGGGTGTGAGTTCGGGCGCTACGCTGGGTGTGGCGGTAGTGGTGTTGTGCGGATCGGTCTTGGGTTTCGTGGCGAACAGTTGGCTTATCGTGCTGGCGGCGATAGTGGGTGCAGTAGTGGTGCTACTGTGTGTGATGGCGGTGTCGTGGCGTATTGAGAGTACAGCATCGCTGTTGATTGTGGGATTGATGTTCGGCAGTATAGCCAGTGCGTTGGTTAACTTGATGCAGAACTTCTCTAATCCCGATTCGTTGAAGGTGTTTATCGTATGGACCTTGGGCAGTCTCAGTTCGGTAGGTTGGGCGGAACTGCGCGTTCTCGTGCCTATCTTTGTTGTGGGACTGTTGCTTGCTTTGTGCCTTATCAAACCGATGAATGGTTTGCTGCTTGGCGAGCGTTATGCGCAGGGACTGGGTATCTCGCTGCGTAGGGTGCGGTTGCTTATCATCCTGGTGACGGCACTGTTGGCGGGGGGTATCACGGCGTTCTGCGGGCCTATTGCTTTCGTGGGGGTTGCCGTTCCTTTCATGGCGCGTGGGCTGTTTGGTACGAGTAACCACAGGGTCACGATGTTGGCTTCTGCGCTGATTGGGGCAAACCTGTTGCTTGTATGCGACATTATCTCGAACTTGTTCACCTATCCGCTACCTATATCGACGGTGTCTGCGTTGTTTGGCGCACCGGTGGTGGTGTGGATTATTCTTCACGAGCAACGGGGGTAATTAACAATTAACAGACGTGGTGGGGTGTCCGTACAGTGTGGTTGGGGTTGGTGTTATGCCTTTTTTAGTTTGAGGAAACGGCGGTGTGACCAGAGCCAGCGGCTTGGGTTGCGTCGGATATTGTCTTCGAGATGAGAGGTGAAACGTTGTGTGATGACGCCTTCGGCTATGTCGGGTTCTGTCTCAGGGTCATAGATAAGATGGAAGTCGAGTTCGTAGTGCCCACGTGCAGAGGAGAGTATCGATACATAGTAGACAGGGTAGGCGAAGCGTTTGGCTAACTGTTCGGTGCCGAAAAGCATGTCGACCGATTGCCCCATGAAGGTGACAGGGTACTTGACGGACTTCACTCTGGGCCGTTGGTCAGCCAGCATGGCATAAGCAACGGTGGCGTTGTTTCGTCGGTTGGTTATCATTGCCCGCAGCAGTCGGTCCATCTCGATGAGTGTTCCGCCTCGTTGTTGCCGGATGCGGAGTATGAGGTCGTTGAAGTAACGGTTGCTCAGTTGCTTATAGATACTGGCACATTCCAGTCCGTAGGGCGCGAATTGGTTGGCATAGTCGACAGCCCACTCCCAGTTAAGGAAGTGCCCGAGCATGAAGAAGCCCCCGCCATAGTGCTTGCATCGATCGGCTACTTCTTGCAGATGGTCGAAGTGGACGAAGCGTTGCATGTCTTTTTCGTTGATGTGGCGGCCGGCTAACATCTCCATTATCATGTCGGCAAAGGCACGGTAGAACTCTTTCTCCCACTGAAGGCGCTGGTGTTCGCTTTCGTTAGGGAAGGCTATTTGTAAGTTGTTGCGTACCACGCGTTTTCGATAGCACACAATATAATAGAGCACAGGGTAGAGGATGTATCTTGCTACTGCATGGGCAAGGCGTAAACGGAATATGGATGAGTTGTTTGACATACGCCGCAAAAGTAATGACAATTTTTGGTATAACCAAGAATAAACCGTACCTTTGCACCCGTTTTTGACGATATCTTGTACCTATTGTTATGATGCGTTCTGTCCGTTTCCCACAACTGATTGCCTATCTGCAGGTGTTCACATTTTGGTTATTGATAGCCTCTTTGATTTTCTATATTTGCCCGTTTCAGCGTGTCATCATGCTTGTTGCAGGGGTGTTCTTCTTGCTCGATTATGCCGTCAATAAGCGTTGGGCAGACTGGAAGTGGGGTATCAATAAAGGACTGTGGGTGATCATGATCATCTATTATCTCTTCATCCCATTGTGGCATCTGATGGACGATACGCTGACGCCTCGATTCTCGTTTGTGTTGCAAGAGCGTGCACCATTTATCCTGTGTGGTGTGATTGGCTTGATGGGATTGAGTCGGGAAGTTCGCTTGAAGCCTATTGTATATGTGATGCTTGGCAGTTGTGTGCTGGTATCGTGGTATACGATCCTTCGTGGGGTCGGTTTCTCTTATTTCCTATTGCCGTTGACGGAGCAGTCGGTGGCATTTACGGAGGCTCGTAAGGCTTTTGTGGCACCACACATGCATTTTAATCTCTACTTGAACCTCACGCTTGTGTTTGCCTTCTGGCTCTTGATGCAGAAGAAACTGCAGCGTTGGGAGAAGGTGGTAGTTGTGGTGGCTTCGCTTTGGGTTTTCTATCTGCTCTGCATCTCGGAAGGGCGTGTCGGTTTAGGCACAAGCCTTATGTTGGTGGCTCTGTTCGTTGCAATATTCGCTTTCCGTTTCGGTTGGAAGGTATTGACACCTGTCTTGGCACTGTATGTATGCTTTGCGGGTTTGGTTATGATGAATCATCATCGTCTTACGGCAGAGCATCTGGAGCATGAGCCTCGTTGGCTGATATGGAAAGCCGATTGGCGTGTCATCTCTGAGTCACCTATCTTGGGTAATGGCGTATGCGATGCCAAAGAGATGTTGATTCATGAGGCTAAGACTGATGAGGAGTTGAGTGTCTTCTATGTTAACCGTATTGAGAATGAGAAGAAAGGTAACTATCAGATGGTGCAACCGCACAATGCTTTCTTAGAAGCATGGATGGAGTTCGGCGTGTTAGGATTGGCTATGCTGGTGGTCATCTTCTTGTATCCGTTGCAGATGTTACCGCGTAGGAATAGGCCATATTGCTTGTTGGTGATAGCCTGCTTTGGCTTGCAGTCGTGTTTCGACTCGTTCTTCTCGCCTTTGCTCTACGGGATCTGTATCTTGCTTCTTACTTCTCGAAGTGCGATGGCTGAGGAAACTTCTGTTCAAAGGCTTGAACAATAATCTCTTGCATTGCTGTTTCTTTCTCTAAGGACATATCTACATCGTTGATGCAGATGATATTGCGTTGGCAATGCAGTATGGCATTGGCAATTGCCTCTGCGCTATAGACTGCCATTGAACAGTGTTTGGTAGGGATAGGCTGTGCGATGACTTTCCCTATATGATAGAGATAGTCGGTGTAGAGGTATTGATTACAATTGTCTTGCCTGCGCAGAGGGGTTATATGCGAAGAGAGTTGCTTCTCTAACATATTGTAAACATTCGCGCTAACGCTGCGTAACATAGGAGCAATGGTATGCTGTGGGCGAATGAAAAGGATGCTGTTCTTTTTGCCTGCCGCCAGTCGAGCCATGCGGTCGGATTGTCGTGTCTGTTGCTTATAGAGATTGGAGGCAAGGAGATGCTTACTGAAGCGGGTCACTATCTTACCGTCCCGGAATAGGTCGGTTGGCTGCAATGGTTGGATAGGGAAGAGGTCGTCGTTGAAATAGACGAACTGTTCGCTGAGGTTAGGTATGCGATGTAGGAATAGTTCGATGGTGGTGCTGTTGAAGGTGGGTAGGTATTGGGCAGGGATGATGTCTTGGTGCAGTACTACTTGCACGGCGTCACGGTTCACCCACGTGGGCACTTGGCTCTCGCTGCTTACGACGAGGAACACCTGTTCGATGAACGGCATGTTTTGTTCTATTCCTCGAAGCAAGAAAGGAAGGAATCCCCAGTCACGGTATCGCTTCTTTAGGGCAGCCTGTGAGGTGGTGGCGGCATACGCGTGTTGCCACACTGGATCGTTCCCATTGACATAGGTGATGACGGCATCCATGGTCTATTGGTGTTTGGCGGTTTGGCAGATGCTATTGAAAAGGTCGTGCCATTCTTGCACGATTGTCTCTGTCTCGAAGCGTTTTACTTGCTGCAGGGCGTTGGTGGACATGGTGTGGCGTAGGGCATCGTTATCCATCAGTTGGTCGAGTGCTGCTGCCATGGCTTGGGTGTCTTCTGCGGGGATAAGGAATCCTGTCTCGCCGTCTTTGAGTATCTCTCTTATACCTGCGCCGCAGTCGAAGCATACGGCTGGGAGTCCGACGGACATTGCCTCGGTCAACACATTCCCAAAGGCTTCGGAACGGGAGGGTAGGACAAAGAGTGAGGCGTCTTGATAGTAGGGCAAGACATTAGGCGTGGCAGGTGTGAAGACCACATTATCAAGGTGATACTGTTCTTTCAGTGCGAGCAAGTGTTTATGTTCGCTGCCGCTCCCGACGATATGCAGTTGCCAGTCGGTGTGCTTTACTTGTCGCCACGCCTCGAGCAGGATGTCGAATCCTTTCACTCGTGTCTGTCGTCCGACAGCTATCACTGTTTTGTTTCGTAGAGCGGAGGGAGCAGGATGGTTGAAGGTAAGCAGGTTGGGTATCTTGCGTACACAGGCATTGTGCCACTGTTGGCTATAGACTTGTGCATCGTAGTCGGACAGGACAACGACAGCATCGGAGTTGCGTGCGGTCAAGCATCGAGATAGGTTCGAGGTGAGTTGTGCGCGGTGAGTCACCGTGAAGTACTCTTTATGAACTGTCTTAAACCCACGCGTTGCTGGGATATTGACGAAGGCACGGGTGGTACCAATGACGACAATCACATCGGGCTGCAGTTGTCGATAGAGTCGTTTGAGTTGCTTAATACGCCTCGCTTCTCGTACCAATACGGGGTATGGGTCGTGCTGCGGTGCAAGATATATCAATGAGATACGGGAGTCGATACGAAAGAATGGTTTCGTATCGCTTCCCGTATAACTTATTATTACCACCTCGTCTCCTCGTTCCACCAAGGCATTGGCGAGCGAGATAGTGGATCGTTCTGATCCTCCACCTAAGTTGATGGACTTGATGGTAAAGACTATCTTCATGCCTTCTTATAGACGCGTATCCAGTCCACATCGATATGTCCTTCGGCAGGCTTCTCGGCTTTAGGAAGGAACGAAGCGATTGTGAAGTGGAGTGCTTGAGCAGGTAGGTGCTTATTGATACGGAATACTTCGATGTTATTCACGTACCATATCATCTCGTCTTTAGTCCAATGCAGGGTAATGATATAATATTTGCTCCATGACAAGCCGGTTACTATCTCGCCTTTGAATCCATCTTTGTCGGCATAGCCGATGTGCATCTTCTTTCCGTCGAAGTTATAGAGGTGTACCAACGGCAGTTTCTCGTTACAGCCTAAGGATACGGTGTGGTGTACTTTACCTTCGCAGCGGATCTTTGCCATGAATACGCCTTGTTCTTGTGCGAATGCCTTGGCTGTTTGTATGACATCGGATGTATATTCGAAGTCGTGATTAACGAATCCTTTCTTCTCATCCCAAGCGGGAGCGGTGGCTTCCTCTTTGTGGGTAAGGATAGTAAGATAACCGTTTACAGTACCGGTGTTATGACCACCGTTGTAGGCTTGGTGTTCGTTTACGAAGGAGTGTTGTTGCTTGAGAGCATCGCTCTTGTAGGCAAAGCCAGGTTGCCATGAGGAGTCGCTCATTTTCTTCCAATCGAAGTCGTCGGAGAAGCAGGTCTGGTAGGACTCTATCTTCTCGATCTTCTCTTTCTTCTGCGAGAGGAAGAAGCGGATATCCTTGGAGGCTGCTAACTCGGCAAGTCGGCATTCTTGCTTGTATTCGGTAGTAGTCAACCAGCGACGGGGGTTCTTCCAAAATAGTTTCTCTTGTTTGAACTCTTCGGTAGAGGTCTTCTCCTGCAGGTCTTGGTATTCCTTAGGCAGTTCGGTCTCGCTTATCTTTTTCCATGTGAGGTAAGCCTTCGACTTCTCGAACTTCTGCATACGCTTGAGGTCGGGCGATTGAGCCACGGAGGCTTTGTCGGACATCTTCACATAGTCCTCGGACTGACGGAACTTGAGGTACTCATCGAGCAGTTCGCTCTTGCTCACATAGAGATAGAGTTGCAGTTCTTTGTTCTTGTCGAGGCTGCGGAGGTGCTTGAGGGTATGGTGAACCTCGGTGTCGTTATACTTAGTGGTGGTCAACTTGCGTTTCTTCTCTTGGAACTCGGGAGCCTCTATGATCTCTTTTAGTTCGTTATACTCTTTGAGTGTGTCCGATGCCTCTATCTGGCGGTAACGAACAACATCATCTTTGTTTTGTTGAATGATGGCTTCTAACTTCTCTGTGCTTAGAAGTTTTCCTGTTAGCTTTTTGAAGAAAAGGTTCATAAAGGTGTGTTATTTAATTAGTTATCTTTCTTTTCCAATATCGCAATCAACTCCTCTATACTGTCTACCCATTGAGGTTGGTATACTTCCTCTTTGGGGATAAACTGCAGTTCTTTCATGTGCTCCACTTGTTCTTTTAGGGGAGAGTAGAACCCGTTATAGTTCACTATATAGAGTGGCTTATGATGCTCCATCACGGTGCCTGCTGCTATCACATCGAACATCTCGTCGAGCGTACCATAACTACCTGGTAGGCATACGAAGAGATCGGCAAGGTCTCGCATCTTTTGTTTGCGTTTGCTCATCGTGTCTACCTCTATGAGTTCGGTGCAGGCATCGGATGTCCGTCCGGCTTGTATGATGCGCTTAGGCACTATGCCAATGACCTTGCCCTTGTTGCAGAAGGCAGCCTCTGATACGCAACTCATGAGTCCACCTGTAGCACCGCCAAAGACGAGCGTGTGGTTCGCTTCGGCTATCCACTCGCCTAAGCGGGTACCCAAGAGTTTATATTCCTCGGGTATCTGGTCTTTAGCGCTGCAGTATACGGCAATGTTCATGGTGTTGGTCTTTTCTTGTTCTTTTTATGCGTCGATCTTAGCGTAGGTGGCGTGTTGCTCAATGAACTCGCGTCGTGGAGCCACTTCGTCGCCCATGAGCATGGCAATGGTGTGGTCGGCTTCGGCAGCGTTCTCTATTGTCACTTTCTTGAGCAAGCGTTTCTCTGGGTTCATAGTGGTCTCCCATAGTTGTTGGTCGGACATCTCACCAAGACCTTTATATCGTTGCGTCTTTATCAGTTTCTCGTCACCTCCGCCGTACTTCATGATAAAGTCGTGTCGTTGTTGATCGTTCCAGCAGTACTCGTGGTAGTTGCCTTTGGAACACATATAGAGAGGTGCCATGGCAATATAGAGGTGTCCTTGCTCTATGACTTCCTTCATGTGTCGGAAGAAGAGGGTCATGATTAGTGTCGCAATGTGTGCACCATCGACATCGGCATCCGCCATGATGATTACCTTATGGTAACGTATCTTGCTCAGATTGAGTGCCTTAGGGTCGTCTTCTGTTCCGAAGGTGATACCAAGTGCGGTGAATATGTTTCGCACTTCTACACTCTCGAACACCTTGTGTTCCATGGCTTTCTCCACATTCAGTATCTTACCACGGAGCGGCAGGATGGCTTGGTGTTTACGGTCACGACCGGTCTTGGCAGTACCGCCTGCAGAGTCTCCCTCCACGAGGAACAACTCACATTCGGCAGGGTCTTTGCTCTCGCAGTCTGCCAATTTGCCAGGTAGTCCACCACCGCTAAGTGGTGACTTACGCAGCACACTCTGTCGGGCATTACGTGCAGCGATACGGGCTTGTGCAGCGAGAATCACTTTCTCTACTATTCGTTTGGCATCGTCGGGATGCTCTTCGAGGTAGTTAGTCAGTGCTTCGCCCACGGCGGAGGAAACGATACCTGCTACATCGGAGTTACCTAACTTCGTCTTGGTCTGTCCCTCGAACTGCGGTTCTGTCACCTTAACGGATATGACGGCTGTGAGTCCCTCACGGAAGTCGTTCGGGTCGATCGTAGAGTTACCATCTTTATCTTTCAGTTTGGCTTTCTCGAGCAACTTACTGTCTTCTGCATACTTCTTCATCACACGGGTGAGAGCCGTACGGAAGCCAGCCACATGGGTACCACCTTCTATGGTGTTGATATTGTTTACATAGGAGTGGACGTTCTCGTTGAAGTCGGTATTGTATATCATAGCCACCTCGACGGGTGTGCCATACTTATCGGTGTTCAGGTGTATCACTTCGGAGATGAGCGGTGTGCGTGAGCCATCGATATAACGAACGAACTCGCTCAGACCTTTCTCGGAATAGAATACCTCGCCTTTGTATCGTTTGCCGTCGGAGGCTAAGATGCCTAACTGGTCGGCTGGAATCTCGCCTTCGGAGTTCACTTGTGGGGCTTCTACGATAGGCTGACGACGGTCGGTAAGGGTTATCTTAACGCCGGCATTGAGATACGCCAACTCACGCATACGGTTGGCTAAGATATCGTATTGGTAAACAGTCTCCGTGAAGATGCTTCCGTCAGGCCAGAACTGTACGAAGGTACCTGTACCTTGTTCGTTACCGTAGGTACCAATCTCGTGTACGGGGCAGGTGGGTTTACCTTTGGCGTACTCTTGCATGTAGATTTTTCCGTCTCGGCGAACCTCTACATGGGTCTTAGTGGAGAGGGCGTTTACGCAACTGACACCCACACCGTGCAGACCGCCTGACACTTTGTAACTATCTTTGTTGAACTTACCACCGGCGTGGAGGACGGTCATGACGACCTCCAAGGCACTTCGGTGCTCTTTAGGGTGCATGTCTACAGGAATACCACGACCGTTATCTTGTACGGATATGGAGTTATCTTCATTGATAGTCACTTCGATATGGTTGCAGAAGCCTGCGAGAGCCTCATCGATAGAGTTATCTACTACCTCGTTTACGAGGTGATGCAAACCTTTTTGCGAGATGTCGCCGATGTACATAGCAGGACGTTTGCGCACTGCTTCCAGACCTTCGAGTACTTGGATTGACTCGGCTCCGTATTGTTCTTTCTCTTCCATTGTTAGTTTTGTTATACTGTTGTGTGTTATTATTCAATTAACCATTTCACCCTGCAAAAGTACTCATTTCTCCTGTATCTCGCAAGGATTGCGGGTTCAAAAATAGTAGGTAAATTGCCGGAAATGGTGTTTGTTTGTTAGATCGAAGAAAAATGGGGTTTATGACGGTTTTGGTATATTGTTTATTCGTGCTGTTTTTTCTTTTATCGTCTCTGAAGGGAGATATGAGGGTGGGAAATTTCTTTCTATATCTCCTGCTCGCACTCGTGCTCTTTTTCCTAGCCACTGCGTGGCAGAGAAATAAAGAGAAAGACTTGCACTTCGTGCAAGAGAAATAAAAAGAAAGTATTCTATCTCCTGCTCGCTGCACTCACGAGAAATAAAGGAAATGAAAGAAAGGTTGTTTGTTGAGTTCTACTATGCCATCTATTTGGGTAAGTTGCAGCCCTAATTTTGGGTGTAAATTCCGCTTATTTTCTTAAAGAGACTGTAAGATGCTGTATATAAATCAATTAGATGGTTGTCGTTACACTTTTTCGGACGAATATTGGGGCGGTTGTTACACTTTTTCGGACGAATGTTGGGGCGGTTCTTACACTTTTTGGAACGAATATTGACTCTATTCTTACACTTTTCGGGACGAATAGGGGGTTGGTAGGGTGGTATTGTTTAGACGGAAAATATGCTCTAACTTTGCAGCGAGGTTTGGTTGGCATGACTATGAGGTTGGGTTGGCATGACTATGAGGTTGGGTTGGCTTGTCGATAGAAAGCAGACAATTTACCTATAAAGTGCATATTACTTGCCGAAAGGTGGCTTACAAGTTGCTAATACCTACCGCATAACAAGGATTAACTAACAATAATACATACAACAATGAAAAAAGTAACATTGTCTATTATTCTCGTACTATTTGTGCTGTTGCCTGCTTGGGCGCAGCCTCGTTACATCTTTTACTTTATTGGTGATGGCATGGGTCCTAATGAGGTTCTCCTTACGGAGATGTATCGTGCCGAGTTGGAAGGGCATATAGGTCGTATTCCTCTGTGTATGACTCAGTTTCCATTCACGGGTCAGTTGACTACCTTTTCGCGTAGTAACGGTATAACCGATTCGTCGGCAGCGGGTACGGCTCTTGCTACGGGAACGAAGACTAAGAATGGAATGTTGGGTGTCAATCCCGACGGCGAACCTCTAAGGTCGGTAGCCGAGATACTGCATCATTCTGGTTGGGGCGTTGGTATAACCACCTCGGTCAGTATCGACCATGCTACGCCAGGGGCATTCTATGCACATGTAAAGAATCGCAGTGACTATCACACGATAGGAATGCAACTTATCGAGTCTCAGTACGAGTTCTTTGGTGGTTCTACCTTCTTGCAGCCCATAGGTAAGGAAGACCCCTTTGCACCGTCTCTCTATCAGGAGGCACAGCGTGCCGATATTGCTATTGCGCACGGTATGATAGAGGCGGATAAACTTATCCACAATGCTAAGCGTGTTATCCTTATCCCTGAGAACGAGGGAACAACTGAGGACTATCATGGTTTGGGTCGTTTACCGTTTGCGATAGATAAGCAACCGAAGGACCTTACTCTCCCACAGATCACGCGTGCGGCAATAGGTCAACTCACAATGAAAGACCGTTTCTTCTTGATGGTAGAGGGTGGCGAGATTGATTGGGCGTGCCACGACAATGATGCAGCCACGGTAATAGGCGAGGTAGAAGAGTTTGATGCTGCCATCAAAGAAGCCTTTGCATTCTATATGGAACACCCAGACGAGACCTTAATCATCGTTACTGCAGACCACGAGACGGGTGGGTTGATATTGGGTAACTCCGATTATACGCTTAACCTCAAACTCCTTAAACAACAGCACTGCAGTGTTGGAGAGTTGTCGAACATGCTCAAGGCGCTTCAGAAGAACTATGGAAAGAAGTTGAAGTGGGGTCAAGTAAAGGCTTTGCTTCAGGAACAGTTGGGTTTCTATAAGGATGTAGAGATATCCGAGGAGGAGGATGCTATGCTTCAGCAACTCTTTGCGGCAAGTAAGAAGAACAAACAAGACGATGTGAAAACGCTATACCAGAGTCTTTCTAAACTGTCGGATGCGGCTGTTGGTCTGCTTAATCAGAAGGCAAAGGTGGGTTGGACCACTCGTTCTCACTCTGCCACAGCGGTACCGGTATTCGCTATTGGTGTCGGTGCAGAGCGTTTTACTGGTTGGCACGATAATACCGAAGTACCATTGATGCTGCTGGATTTAGCCCTTGGAAAGTAATTCTTTTATGATGCGGATGCTGCTTTCATAGTCAAATCCCCGTGAGGCAGCAAATCGTAGCAGTTTCATCTGCAGCATATCGCCCGTTTCTCGTCTTAGAGAGCGGGCTTTCTTTTGCAGTAATGTTTGCAAGATGGTCGTGTACTGTTCGTCGTCGATACTGTCCAAAGCCTCTCGGATGTCGGCTTGGGGTAGTTTCTTTTGCCGTAGCATCATCTCGATCTTTCGTTTTCCCCAACCTTGATAAAGCAACTTATCGTGGGTGTAGGCTGAGCAGTAACGGCTGTCGGAAAGGAAACTGTTCTCTACGAGGTAGTCAATCACTTGCTGGGCTATGACTGGGTCGTCGCACCCCCATGCCGTGAGTTTCTCTCGCACCTCGCTCTCGCAATGCTCTGAGAGACTGCAGTAAGCACTGGCTTTTTGTTGGAGAGTTAAATACTGTTCATTCATCTTGTGGCTCGTATAAATCGTTCTTTCCCTTCCATATCGTGGCGTACGGTTAGAGTGGTGTACCCTTCCTTGTGGAGCATCTCTTGCATGGGGGTGACCATTAGCGGGTTTATCTCAAAGTAGAGCCTGGGGGCAAGATGCTGTTGTGCTAAGGCACGGTAAAAGCGGAGTGGGTCGTTGTCCTCGACAAAGAGTGCTTGATGTGGCTCATGCCAAAGGACATTGTCGTCCATGGAAACTTGTTCGCTCTTTAGTATGTAGGGCGGGTTGGATACAAGGATGTCGGCGTGTAGGCTATTAGGTAGATGAAGCATATCGGCTTCTTGCCATATAATGTCAACCTCTTGTTTCATTCCATTGCGTTGTGCAACGGCTAAGGCCTCTGGTGAGATGTCGAGGGCAGTTACTTGCCATTGGGGTCGTGCTTTTTTGATAGCGATAGCGATGCATCCACTGCCGGTGCCGGCATCGAGGAGAGAACAAGTGTTGTTGGGATTGTCCTCTAAGACCCAATCTACCAATTCGGAGGTCTCGGGTCGAGGAATGAGTACGGCAGGGTTGACCTCTAACAGCATCCCGCGCCAATCGGTATGACCGAAGATATACTGAATGGGTTCGTGTTGCTTGAGACGAGCGATGGCGGTTTCTGTTTCTGGAATAATCTTCGTACCTTTGCCGCAGAGAATATCCGTTCGGCTGAGACCAGTCGTTTCTTCGAGTAGCCAAAGCGCCATGGAGCGTTGCTCCTCGGGTGGGATGAAGCCTTGCAGTTGTTTCTCTATGTTTTCGATGATGTTGTTCATAAACGACGACAAAGGTAGTAAGAAAATGTTAAATGATGAAATGTACATGCGCCGATGCCTAGAGTTGGCCCGGCTTGGCGAATATGAAGTGGCTCCCAATCCGATGGTAGGGGCAGTGTTGGTGTTGAACGACCGTATCATAGGTGAGGGTTGGCACCATCGCTTTGGTGAACCTCATGCAGAGGTGGAGACTTTTCGGAGTGTGGATAGAGCAAAGTATCCATCGTGTGCTGAGGGCACTCTGTATGTGTCATTGGAGCCTTGTAGCCATTATGGCAAGACGCCACCGTGTGTGAATCTCATCCTCAAGGAGGGCGTGAGGCGAGTGGTAGTGGGTTGTTTGGACCCTAATCCGTTGGTGTCAGGCAAGGGCGTGGCGATACTTCGTGAGGCGGGTGTGGAGGTAGAAGTGGGGGTACTGCAATCGGAGTGTCGGGAACTGAATAAGCGTTTTCTATGTCTTCATGAGAAGCACCGTCCGTACGTGATACTCAAATGGGCTCAGACGGCTGATGGGTATATCGGTTATACGCCGGAACAGGTGACGGCTCGGGGTCAGCGACTGCAGATTTCGACCCCAACGACCAAGCAGATTGTGCATAAGATGCGTGCGGAGAACATGGCAATCATGGTCGGGACAAACACGGCATTGCAAGACAATCCTCGTTTGCTGACCACACATTGGACGGGTCGCAATCCTATACGGGTGGTTCTGGACCGCCATCATCGTTTGCCTGCGGATTCGCAGGTGCTGTCGGACGAGGCGCAGACGATTGTGTATCAAGAGAATACCGATTGGGAGTTTGTCTTGAAGGATCTTGCTCAACGGCAGATACATAGTGTTATGGTGGAAGGTGGTAGGAAGCTGTTGCAGGCGATTATCGACTCGGGAGTGTACGACGAGGTGCATGTGGAGGTGTCGCCAGTGTTGGCCCACGAGGGCGTGAAGGCACCGGAGGTGGTGCTTCCGGATGGGGCTTGCCAAGTGATTGAGGGGCATAGGTTGTATGTGTGGAGAAGGTGAGGATTGACAATTGGACAATTGACAATTTTACAATTGCAGGGTGGTGCTTTATGCTCCTGCTCGCTTCGCTCACGAGAAATTAAGGAAATATGTTTGGTTGGCTATCTTGGAAGTTGCTGTAAATCAGCGAGAAAGACTTATGGAAGTCTTATAAGGGTGTCACATGGTCCGGTAATGCTCCGGTAATGGTCTGGATATACGCTCGAGAAGTGCGGCATGCGTGGGGCTTGTGGAGATGGGGTGAGTTCGGTGGATTGTTGGGTGGGGGGCTTGGTCTTGTCGGTGGAATGTCGGTAGGAATTGCAGGTGGTACATTGTTCTATCGCAAAAATGTAGTACCTTTGCGCGGAGAAAACGGGACGCAGGAAGCCGATGACGACGAGAAGCGTTGGATGTGTTGTGTGGATTGACTGTTGCAGGTATCTGGCAGGTGTCGGTGGAGTGGGCGAAGGCGTGCCCGTTGTATTCGGAAAAAGATTGATATAGAGTTGTGATATGGCAAAGGTTGCTACGATAGGTTTCTTCGATGGGATGCATCTTGGGCACCGTTTTCTCCTGCAGGAGTTGCGGTGGATAGCCCAGCAGGAAGCACTCACTCCGTTGGTTGTTACCTTCCGTCAGCACCCTCGGTCGGTGCTTCATTCCGACTATATCCCAGAACTCTTGATGACTCCCGAGGAGCGTTTGTCGGCTATCCACGCGCAAGGCATTGAAGAGGTGGAGATGATGGACTTTGCCGCCGTGCAGACGTGGACACGAAGGCAGTTCTTGGTCTTCCTGCGTGACGAACTTGAGGTCGAGGTGCTTCTCATGGGGTATAACCATCGTTTCGGTTCGGACGGTATAGTCGACCTTGCTGACTATCAGCAGGTTGCGGCAGAGGAGCATATTCGCTTGCTGCAAGCCAAGCCGTACGCCGAGGGAAAGGTCTTTGTCAGTTCGACCAAGATACGGTCTCTGCTGCTTGCGCACGAGGTGGAGCAGGCTAATACGCTTTTGGCGGCACCGTATAGCCTGACGGGAGAGGTGGTGCACGGTAGGCAGATAGGGCGAAGTATCGGTTTTCCGACTGCGAACTTGCAACTACATAATATCGCTAAACTCGTCCCGCCGGCAGGGGTTTATGCCGTGGAGGTGACGGTGGAGGGTCGGTCGTATAAGGGTATCCTCAACATAGGGACCAATCCGACGGTCGGTGGGCAGGCGCAGAGTCTGGAGGTTTATATCCACGATTTCTCGGGGGACCTCTACGGACAATGGCTCACGGTGCGTTTATTGCATTTCCTTCGTGGCGAGCAGTGTTTCTCGTCGCTCGAGGCTTTGCGGCAACAGATTAAGACCGACTGCGCTGAAGCGTGGGAAGATGATTCAACAAAGTAATTACTAACCTCTTATATATACTATGAAACGATTCGCACTATTGACCTTGTTGCTTTTGTTTGCCTTCGCAATGTCGGCGGAGACGATTCCTGCTAATGACGGGCGTGTTGTCTATATTGGTCGAACAGCCGTCGATGGCGGTGCGGTGTCCTTCGACTGGACTGCCACTACGGTGCGCATTGTCTATTCGGGTAAGACGCTCACGATGCGCGTGTCGGACACGCATAAGAACTACTATAACATGTGGATTGATGCTCCAACGAGCGACGAGCCTAACCGCGTGATTGCTACTTTTGGGCACGACTCTCTCATCACGCTCGTGGCAGCCGACGATGCGGTCAACAAGACTCGCCGTGGGCGGCACGAAGTGATTCTGCAAAAGCGCACGGAAGGTGAGCAAGGGACTACTACCATCCTCGAGTTCACGGCCGATAGGTTCTACCCAGCGTCGCCTCTTGCCGAGCGGCAGATCGAGTTCATTGGCGATAGTTACACCTGTGGATATGGCACGGAGAGTAGTGCAAGGACCGATCCGTTCACGCCTGAGACAGAGAACTGCAACAAGACTTTTCCGGCTATTGTGGCTCGTTACTTCGGTGCGGACTATGTGGCAGTGGCGCATTCGGGCATGGGTATTGCGCGCAACTACAACTCGAAGTACAGCGGTTGGTGTATGCCTGAACGGTATATGCAGACCTTCGATATGGACTCCACTCAATCCATGCGTTGGGATGCGTCGAAGTCCGATTTCCGTCCAGCCATGACGGTTATCTACTTGGGCGGCAACGACTTCTCTGTGTCTATGCAGCCGAAGTACGAGACGTTCCGTGACCAATACTACAAACTCCTGCGTGAGATAAAAGCGAACTACGGGGAGGACCATCCTGTGCTATGCATCACCTCGAAGGCGCACGAGTATCTCTTCACTTATGTGCGTGAGATGGTCAATACCTGCGGCATGAACAATGTCTATTACCTTGGACTTTGTCCTGCTATGCACAATAGCGACTCCGACCTTGGGGCGTCTTGGCACCCAAACTATATCGGGCATCAGAAGATAGCCTACTCAGTTATCCCGCATATCGCTACCATCACCGGTTGGGGTTTGCAAGATGCACCTGTCCGCTGAGGCTGTTAGTGCAGCGTCCGCATGGCGTTGAGTACGGCTATGACGGTCACGCCTACGTCTGCGAGGACCGCCATCCATAAGTTCGCTATTCCGAGGGCGGCGAGTAACAGCACCAAAATCTTGACGATAATAGAGAAATAGACGTTCTCGTTGGCAATGTGTACGGTCTTTCGGGCGATGCGTACGGCCAGTGCAATCTTGCTCGGTTGGTCGTCCATCAGTACTACATCGGCGGCTTCTATAGCGGCTTCCGAACCGAGTGCTCCCATGGCGATACCTATATCGGCACGAGCCAACACGGGTGCATCATTGATACCATCTCCCACAAAAGCCAGTGTGCGGTTCGTAGGCTTGGCTTGCAATAACTGTTCTACTTGCGTCACTTTGTCTTGCGGGAGCAGGTCGGCATGGAAAGCATCTACATGCACCTGCTCTGCTACATACTGAGCCACGGCTTGGTGGTCGCCTGTGAGCATCACGCTCTGTCGGACGCCAGCCGCTTTGAGGTCGGTAATAGCACGGGCAGCATCAGGCTTGAGTTGGTCACTTATCACGATATGTCCCACATAGACACCGTCTATCGCTACATGGATAACCGTGCCCCGTGCCTGTTCCGAACACTCGTGCCAGTCGGCACCTATCGCCGTCATCAGTTTGCCATTGCCCACGCATACCTGCTTGCCGTTGACCATGGCCTTCACACCTTGCCCTGCTATCTCTTCTACTTGCTCCACTCGACAGTCGTCGGCTTCGTTGGGGTAGGCTTGCCGCAGTGAGATGGCGATAGGATGGTTGCTGTAGCGTTCTACATGCGCCGCCAGATGCAGTAACTCATTCTCCGAGATGTCGTGTGGGTGAACCAAGGTGACGCAGAACACTCCGCGCGTGAGCGTGCCCGTCTTGTCGAACACTACTGTGTCTAAGCGGCTTAGTGCCTCTAAGTAATTCGAACCTTTCACCAAGATACCGTGCCTCGATGCGCCTCCAATGCCGCCAAAGAACGAGAGGGGTACGGATATGACTAACGCACATGGGCAGGAGACTACCAAGAACATCAGTCCCCGATAGAGCCAAGTAGGTAGCGCCGTGAGGTAGGTCTCGGAAGAGAATAGTGGTGGTATGAACGATAGTAACAGTGCCAATCCGACTACGATAGGGGTGTATATCCTTGCGAATCGTGTGACGAAGGTCTCGCTGCGCGACTTGTTCTCGCTGGCGTTCTCCACGAGTTCGAGTACCTTGGCGGCAGTCGACTCGCCTGCTAAGCGTGTGGTACGTACACGCAATACGCCCGATAGGTTGACGCAACCCGAGATGACACTGTCGCCTACATGCACGCTGCGTGGCACACTCTCGCCTGTAAGGGCAACGGTATCGAGAGCCGAGTCGCCTTCTATCACTTCGCCATCGATAGGGATACGCTCACCTGGCTTGACGATTAACACTTCGCCTATCTGTACCTC
The DNA here is from genome assembly GCA_964398075.1 of uncultured Bacteroides sp. Classification (GTDB taxonomy): domain Bacteria; phylum Bacteroidota; class Bacteroidia; order Bacteroidales; family Paludibacteraceae; genus Colicola. Next base: position 20,794 of record CAYNMA010000034.1, read on the forward strand.
GTCGGGGCTGATAGTAAGGACTGTTCCGTCTCGCTCTACGTGTGCCGTGTCGGGACGGATATTCATTAGTGAGGCTATCGACTGGCGGCTCTTGCCTTCGGCTATCGTCTCAAACAACTCGCCTACTTGGAAGAAAAGCATCACGAATACCGCCTCGGGAAACTGGTTGTCTACCCCAGGAAAGAAGCCAATACAGAGCGCACCGATAGTGGCTATTGACATCAGGAAGTCCTCATCGAATACCTCTCCGTGGACGATGTTCTCGGCGGCTTCTCGGAGTGTGTCAAAGCCAACAATGAGATACGGAACGAGGTAGATAAGTAGCAGTTGCCAAGTGGGCAACGTAAGGGTATGTTCTATCACGATGCATGCCGCTAAGAGGATAGTGGCTGCGATAATCTTGAGTAGCGTGTTGCGAGTCTCTTTTTCCATATTCTTTGCAGTATCCTTTTCCTTTTCGCTGCAAAGGTATGGACTGTGTGTTGCAACTCGGTTGCATTGTGTGACTACTATCGCTCGATGGTTAGATGCTGTTGACTATGCTTAACTGTTAATTGTTAATTATTAACTGTTAATTGTCCATTTCTCCCATAGTCTTGTGCTTGGCGGCGCAGGTTGGGCATTCGCCTTTGACGACAAAGGAAATGGAATGAGGCGTAAAGCCTTCGGGTAGGTGAATGGTAGGAATAGGTGTATCTTCGAGGCAGAACGACTGTTGACAGGTCTCGCAATAGAAATGCAGATGCCCATCGGTATGGTGGCATTCGCCTTCGTGATGGTGACACAACTCGTAATGCAGTATGCCTCGACCGTCCTCGAAAGCATGCACTACATCGTGCTCCGCAAAGAGCGTCAGTACACGAAAGATACTCGATTTGTCCAGTTCAAGCATCTCTTCCTCCATGTCTCGCAGGCTCACCGGTTTACCCATCTGAGCCAAGGCGTTATAGACTAAGATACGATTGACTGTCGGCTTCACCGACTTGTTCTCTAATCGACTAATAATATCTTTCGTTTCCATGTGCGAGTGGGTTGTCTTTTATAACAATAGAGCGTCGCCTATTATGGGCAACGCTCTATTGGAAAGGTTATGTCT
>CAYNMA010000035.1:0-4036 GCA_964398075.1 uncultured Bacteroides sp.
AACATGAGCAAAGATAATAAATTCACACTCAACGACAGCGGATACCAACTCGGCATGTCCGCCTTCCGACGCAACTCCGCACTCAAACTCAGTGTCACCGACTGGCTCGCTGACCTTCCTGGCAACATCTCACCTTCCGACCTCGTCGAAGTGCAGTTCAAGAACACCCGAAAAGGATACTTCCACAACACCGAAGGACTACCCCTCGAGAAAGGCGTCATCGTCGCCGTCGAAGCCAGCCCGGGACACGACATCGGAGAAGTCACTCTCACCGGCGAACTCGTCGCCAAGCAGATAGAGAAAAACCATATCGACCTCAACCGATACGAGATAAGAAAAGTCTACCGACTCGCCTCCGAAAACGACCTCGCCAAGGCTGCTGAAGCACACGCAAAAGAGCAAGACACCATGATTCAGGCACGACAACTCGCCAAAGACCTCGGACTCAAAATGAAAATCGGGGATGTCGAATACCAAGGAGACGGCACCAAAGCCATCTTCTACTATATCGCCGACGAACGGGTCGACTTCCGACAACTCATCAAGGTCTTTGCCGAGACCTTCCGCGTGCGCATCGAGATGAAGCAGATCGGCGCACGACAAGAAGCCGGACGAATAGGAGGTACAGGTCCCTGCGGGCGGGAACTGTGTTGCGCCACGTGGATGAGCCAGTTCTGCTCCGTCGGTACTAGCGCTGCACGACTGCAGAACATCTCACCCAACCCTCAGAAACTCGCAGGACAATGCGCCAAACTCAAATGCTGCCTCAACTTCGAAATCGATGTCTACAAGGACGCTATGAAAAGCCTTCCCGACCGTAACATAACGCTCGAAACACAAGACGGCACCTTCTATTACTTCTCGGCTGATGTCCTCAAACAAGAGATAACCTACTCCTCCGCACCAAACATGCCGGCTAACCTCCACACACTCTCCGCCGAGGAAGCACAGAACATCATCGCCATGAACAACCGGGGAGAGAAACCCGTCACACTCGGTGGAAAAGAGCAGTCCGTCGAAGCAGCAGAGAACATGCCTACCTACCAAAATGTTGTCGGACAAGACGACCTCACACGCTTCGACAAGAAAAAAGGTCGTAATAACCGACCTAACAATCGAAACAATAACCGTCCCAATAACCGAGACAATCGTGACAACCGCCCACGAGATAATCGAGACAACCGTCCCAACCGAGACAACCGTCCCCGCAACAACCAAGGTAATCACGAGCGAAGCGCAAATAACGCAAATAACGCAAACAACGCAAATAACGCAAACAACGCAAACAACGCAAACAACGCAAAATGAAACGCCTTCTACCCATCCTCTGCGCCTTGACCCTCGCACTCGCTGCATGCCATAACAAGGTCATCTACTCCGAAGCGTACACACTGCCAAAGGCAGAATGGCACGCCGACTCACTGCTCACCTTCGACATTCCCATTGCCGACTCATGCGCATACTACGATGTGCTACTCTACATACGACACACACAGCAGTACCCCTACCAGAATATGTGGCTCTTTGTCGGCAACGACACCATCGAGTTCTACCTCGCCGACCAACGAGGACAATGGCTCGGTAACGGCTTCGGCGAACTGCGTGAGATGCCCGTCATCTACCAGCAACACATTCAGTTCCCGCACACCGGAAAATATCAATACACCCTGCAACAAGCCATGCGAGACACTCTCCTGCACGGCATTCACGATGTAGGTATAACCGTTACACTAAGCGATGGGAAAGAATAAACTACGCAAGTTCGCCGAGATGGAGACTCTACCCAATGTCTTCCAATGTGGCGCAAGAGACCTACAAGCCATCGACCAAATAGCCGCCATGGCGGGGCACTGGAACGAACTGTATTTCCACAACTCCAACCCTATCGTACTCGAACTCGGATGCGGACGAGGCGAATACACCGTCGCCCTCGCACGACTCTTCCCCGATAAGAACTTCATCGGCGTCGACATCAAAGGCGCTCGTATGTGGGCTGGCGCTACCGAAGCACACCGGGACAGCCTCAGCAATGCCGCTTTCCTCAGAACCAACATCGAGATGCTACCACGCTTCTTTGCTGCCAACGAAGTCGACGAGATTTGGATCACCTTCCCCGACCCACAAATGAAGAAAGCCACTAAACGACTCACCTCATCCTACTTCTTGCAGCGATACCAAACCTGCTTGCGCGATGGTGGCATCATACACCTCAAGACAGATAGCCCCTTCCTCTATCGATACACCCAAGAAGTCGTCCGACTCAATAACTACCCCATCCTCACCGACACCAATAACCTCTATAATAAACAAGTAGAAATACATGATAATAAAGAAGAAAAGATAGTAGAAAAGAATATAGTAGAAAAAAAGATAGTAGAAAAGAATATAGTAGAAAAGAATAAAGAGGAAAAGAATATAGTAGAAAATAAAAACGGTACAACCAGCACCCCAGTAGACGACATCCTCTTAACCATCCAAACGCACTACGAGAAACAGTGGATAGAAAGAGGCATGACCATCAAGTACATCCAGTTCCGCCTGCTGAGGAAGGACGCCATACTCGAGCCGACCATCGACATCGAACACGACACCTACCGCTCCTACGGCCGCAACTACCCCTCCACTAAACCAATAAACCAATAAACCAATAAACCAATAAACCAACTAATAAACTCCTAAACTCCCCTAAACCAATTAAACTTCTCCTAAACTCCTAAACTAATAAACTAATAAACTAAAAATTAACCAATTAAACTTCTCCTAAACTCCTAAACTAATAAACTCCTAAACTAAAAAAAATATGTTCCCTCAGCAAATCATCGACGCCCTACGCCATGTGCGTTATCCAGGCAATGGAAAAGACCTTATCGACAGCGGTATGCTCGAGGACGACATCCGCATCTCCGGATTAGCCGTCTCCTTCTCGCTCATCTTCGAGAAACAGAACGACCCCTTCATGCGATCCGTACTCAAAGCAGCAGAGACCGCCATCAAGACCTATGTCGACCCCAACGCTGCCGTCACTATCCACTCCAAGTTCGTCAAACAGACCGCTGCGCCAACCGAGACCGAACCCGACTCACCCAACCATATCAAGCATATCATTGCCGTATCCTCCGGCAAAGGTGGGGTCGGCAAATCCACTATCGCATCCAACCTCGCCGTCGCTCTCGCACAACAAGGATTTCGGGTCGGACTACTCGATGCCGACATCTTTGGACCCTCACAACCACACATGTTCCACTGTGAAGGATACCGACCCATCGCCGAGACCGTCAACGGACGAGACCTCATACAACCCATCGAACAATACGGCGTCAAGATGCTCAGCATCGGCTTCTTTGTCGATACCGACAGCGCCATCGTCTGGCGGGGAGGACTCGCCAGCAACGCCGTCAAGCAACTGCTCAACGATGCCTTTTGGGGGGAACTCGACTATATGCTCATCGACCTTCCACCTGGAACGAGCGACATACACCTCACCGTCGTACAGGTCGCACCCCTCGCTGGCGCCATCGTCGTCACCACACCCCAACCCGTTGCTCTCATCGACGCACGAAAAGGCATCGACATGTTCCGCAACGAGAAGATCAATGTACCTATACTCGGCATCGTCGAGAACATGGCATGGTTCACACCTCGAGAACTGCCAAACAACCGCTACTATATCTTTGGGAAGGAAGGGGGCAAGGAACTCGCCGAGAAACTGCAGGTACCACTCCTCGCCGAGATACCACTCGTACAATCCATAAGAGAAGGTGCCGACGACGGACTGCCTATCGTCTTGCAAAAAGACCATCCCGCTGCACAACTCTTCCTCAACTTAGGCACGAAAATTGCTTCTACTCTACATGCTATTTGAACATATCGATGCAGTGGAATATTTGAATAATATTTGATAATATTTGTTCCAAAATTATATTTGGACCTATCGTTATCAGATGCAGGGGAATATTTGAATAATATTTGATAATATTTGTCCCAAAATTATATTTGGACCTATCGTTATCAGATGCAGTGGAATATTTGAATAATA
>CAYNMA010000035.1:4136-12197 GCA_964398075.1 uncultured Bacteroides sp.
GGAATATTTGAATAATATTTGATAATATTTGTTCCAAAAGATTGTCGATAGTAGTTGTAGATGATGTTTTAATGCCCCTTTAATGGGCTTTAATGGAGTATATGAGACTATCCAAAGATTACAACACCCTCGAGTTAGCCACCGAACCAACTGGCAAACTCCTACGCAAGTACGCCATGCCGTCTATCATCGCCATGACGGCATCCTCCTTATATAACATCGTCGACAGTATATTCGTCGGACGAGGATGCGGTGCACTCGCCTTCTCCGGACTCGCTATCACCTTCCCCTTGTGTAATATCTTAGCCGCATTCGGCTCTCTCGTTGGCGTAGGCGGTAGCGCACTCGTCTCCATTCGACTCGGACAAAAAGACTACAAGACCGCACGACTCGTGCTCGGCAATGTCATCATGCTCAATGTCATACTCGGTGCTATCGTAGGCGCTATCGGACTCATCTTCCTCGACCCTATCCTGCGCAGTTTCGGTGCCACCGACGAGACGCTCGGATACGCACGTAGTTACATGATTGTCACGCTCATTGCCAATGTCTTCACCCACCTCTACTACGGACTCAATGGCGTACTCCGGGCCGCCGGACACCCACAAGAATCCATGTACGCCACCATCGTCGCCATCGTCCTCAATACCATACTCGACCCCATCTTCATCTTTGTCTTCCACCGTGGTGTTCAAGGGGCAGCCATCGCTACCGTCCTCGCACAACTCATCGCTATCATCTGGCAGTTCACTATCTTCTGCCGACCCAAAGAGGAACTGCGAATACAACGAGACATCTTCCACCTCAAGAAACGCATCGTATCCGACATGCTCGCTATCGGACTCTCACCCTGCCTCATGAACCTCGCTGGATGCGCCGTCGTCGTCGTCATCAATAACCAATTACTCAAGTACGGAGGCGACCTCGCCATCGGCGCCTACGGCGTCATCAACCGGGTCACCTTCATCTTCTGTATGATTGTCATGGGACTCAACCAAGGAATGCAACCTATCGTCGGATACAACTATGGCGCACAACGCTACGACCGTATGCTCTCTGTCTTCCGCCAAACCGCACTCTGCGCCACCGTCGTCACCACCAGCCTCTTCCTCTGTGCCGAACTCATACCCGAGACCATGGTTCGTATCTTCTCCACCGACGAGAAACTGCTGGCTATTGCTATTCCTGGCATACGCATCGTCTGTGCGGTATTCTTCCTGAACGGCTACCAAATGGTGGCGGGTAACTTCTTCACCAGTATAGGCATGGCTAAGATGTCCATCTTCCTCAGCCTCACACGACAAGTGTTGTACCTCATACCGCTCTTGCTTATCTTGCCTACCTTCTGGGGCATCAATGGAGTATGGTGGAGTATGTCTATCTCCGACCTCATCGCCTGCCTCACCGCCGCCATCGTACTCTTCATCTACGTCCGCCGCTTCAAAGCCCTACACCAACAACTCCAATCCCAACAACAATCCCAACAACCAACCGAATAACCCATCCCTCTAGAATAACTAGAACCCCCTCCCGTAGAGACTGTCTAACAAGTCGAAATTCCTAATAGACTATGCTTTGCTACTGGGGGCGCGGGCGCCTCGCCCGCGGGATATATAGTACTTGTTAGACAGCCTCTCCAATATCGCATAACGCCTCTCCAATCTAGATCATCTAGAACATCTAGATCTTCTAGAACATCTAGATCTTCAATAAACGACGATTGTGGAGACGACACGCCCCCGTGTCGTCCGAGCCGCAAGGCTCGATTGTATCCGCTCTGCCTGTTAATTGTTAATTGTTAATTGTTAATTGCCACGTCCCCGTGTCGTTCGAGTCCCCAGACCCGTTCGCCCATACCTTGCACTGGGGACGCGGGCGCCCTCGCCCGCGGTAAAGATAATACCCAAAACGATATGGAGAACTGCTTGGAAAAACACTAAGCCCTCGCACTCTTCCACACTGCGAGGGCTACAAAAGAGTCAAATTAGAAGCAACTATTCGAGGTCAAGACATTCCCCCGACTACCTCAAAAAACGCGTAGCGAGCAGACCTCATAGACCTTATGCAGTAGTTCGGGCAGGGATTGTTTGTCTTGGAGATACTGTTTCTCCAACTCGAGCAACTCTGTCCGTAACTGTTGCTGCGTCGCTTCGTCCGCATGGCGGAAGGCAGCACGCTTCGTCGCTATCGTCTGTTTTAATTCCTCCAACTGCGCCTCCTGACGGAGATACTCCTCATACAACACACGCGCATCAATCGACGGGAAATCGGACAATTGCGTATAGACCACCGAATCGTTCACCACAAAAGGCTTCATCTTTACCTCCTGCTTGCTCGGCTTGGTCTCTACCACCGTCTCCTGCTGTTTGGGCGTCTCCGTCTTATGCTGCAGCACCTTACCCTGCGCAAAGAGCCGCACATACTCGTCGGTCGTGTCCCGCACAATTTGCTTCTCCTCATTCGGTATGAACGAATAGATGCAGACCTTACTCGAGTCCATATACCGGTCGGTGGCGAAATAACCAATACCCTTCACATCGTCAATAACGAACATATAATCATTCGCCGGCGAGTTAAACGGCATACCAATGTTCTCGGGCGGCAGGTAGGTGTTCGTGTTCGTGTTATACTGCGTGATGTAGATGTCGTACCCACCCAATCCACTCTCCACATCCGAGGCGAAATAGACGGTCACGCCATCCGAGAGCATATACGGAAAGTTGCAGCGGGCTGCTGCGAAGGAAGGCAAACGAAGCGTATCGCACATCCATTCGCCTTCCAAAAGGCGCTGGCAAGAGAGGAGCGTATAATCGGTCGAGGTGCTTAGTTTCACATCCTGCCGCTCGTTGATGTAATAGCCTAACGAATCGTCCATACCGACAGTGCCGGCACTCTTCGAGAGCGGATAGGCGGTGAGGAAAACAGACTTATCAACCACCACGCTGTCAGTGAGTTGGATATTCTCTACCCGTTTGATATACCGCAATCCTTTCTGTGCTTGCTCTGTCTTCTCTACTGCCACGGCATACCTCTCGCTGGTGGTGTCCGCCTTGGCGAGATAACGCTGATAGGCCTCCACGGCATCGGCAAAGCGGTAGTCAGCAGCATACAACTCGCCTAAGTAGAAGTTACGCAGGGGATACCTCTCTCCAGCCGCCTCGAAGTAACGAATAGCCTCCGCATTCTGACCTTGCTCCTGCAAGCACCGAGCATATCGATAGAGGTAGAAGGTGCGCTCGGGCTGCCGACGAAGTAACTGCTGATAGACCTCAGCCGCCGCCTTATAGTTCTGCTGGTCAAAGAGTTGATCTGCTTGCGCTGCACTCGTCTGTGCCGATACGGGGCATTGCAGCACACCGCACAAGACCGTGATGATTGCGAATAATACCTTTTTCATAAAACAGTAGAAGCCATTTCGAAGCCGAACGCAAAGGTACTGCTTTTTCTGTAAACACAAAAGAGGGCGGAACACTACGGCATACAGAAGGCAATTTACACGGAAAAAGCGAGCGCGTAAGTGCTTGAAAAACAATGCAAAACACTTACAAGAGTCTTATAAGGGTCTCACATGCTCCGGTAATGCTCCGGTAATGGTCTGGTTATACGCCCGAGATTTGCCGCAGTTTGGCCACTGTTTGGCTGGGTATATTTCGGGTATAAGTGCAAAAAATTACGCAGAGATTTGCAATATTCAATCCTTTTTTGTACCTTTGCAATGCCAATATTTAGCGACATACATTTTACAATAACACTACCGTGGAGCGGAGATGTAACCATCTCATTTCCACCGTATTAAGACAGAGCCTATGAAAGAACCGAAACGCGCATTGTTTATCTCTCAAGAGATCTACCCCTACCTGACCGAGGAGACTCCTATCCGTAAGCTGAACCGCATGTTGCCCGAACTGTGTCAGTCGACCGGATACGAGACACGGACTTTTATGCCCAAGTACGGCGAGATTAATGAACGCCGTAACCAGTTGCACGATGTCATACGCCTCTCAGGAACCAACCTCATCATCGATGATACCGACCACCCACTGCAACTCAAGGTGGCATCCATTCCATCGGCGCGTATCCAGATCTATTTCATTGACAACGACGATTTCTTCCGCCGCCGCCGTGGCTTGGTGGACGAGAACGGAAACGAGTATGACGACAATGACGAACGGTGTATCTTCTTTGCACGAGGCGCAATAGACACCGTGAAGAAGCTTCGCTGGACGCCAGATATCATATTCTGCAGCGGATGGATGTCCGCCCTCGCACCGCTCTATCTGCGCACCGCCTATGCCGATACACCTTTCTTCACCCAGGCCAAGATTATCTTTTCGCTATATAACACACCTTTCAACAAGCCGTTTGGCACAGAGTTTGCCGAAAAAGCGTTGATCGATGGCGTCAAGCCCGACCATGTAGCATTGTTGAAAGACAAAGAAGTGGACTACAACCTGCTCATGCACTTCGCTATCCAGTACTCAGATGCCCTCACGATATCTGACCCTGAGTTGAGCGAACCGCTGCTGAAGATGGCACAGCAAGCCAACAAACCCCTGCTGCCATACCAGACAAGCGACGAGGCGTACTTGGACTTCTTTAAGCAATTGATGGAAGAATAAAGGAAATGAAGAAACAGTTATTGACATTATTGTTGGTCGTACTCGGCCTCGCAGCCTGCAAAGACAATGATGTACATTCTGGTTTATCTATACTGCCCGACGAGGACCTCATCGTGGTAGGCGTCGACTCGTTCGGCGTCAAATCGGCCCTACAGACGGTTGATTACATCTATTCTGCGCCCGACTCGTTCCTCTTAGGCGAGTGCGACAGCCGATTCGGTACACTGCATGCCGATATCTTGGCGCAGTTCACCTGCCCTATCGACTACCGCTATCCCGACGCCGCCGAAGTCGACTCCGTCTGCGTCTTCCTATACTATACCTCATGGTACGGCAGCGGCAACTCGCCAATGAGTATCTCTATCCACGAGATGGACAAACAGACCTTCTCCTACACCGAACACTATCCGTCAAACCTCAATGTGGAGGACTACTGCAGCCTCGATGAGTCAACGCTCATCATCGCACAACCGCGTGTCATAACGGCAGCTTCACCCACCGACTCTATCTATTCGTCTACCACCGAGACCTATATACCATATATCCGATTCCGCACAACCGACGAGTTTGCTGAGTCCTTCTTCGCACGCAACGACTACTCCTCGCAGAACACCTTCAACCAAAACTTCAAAGGACTGTACATCAGTAGCGAGTTTGGCAACTCTACCCTGCTGCATATAGGGCAAGTGACGATGGCGGTGTACTACCATTATACCTACCAAAAGAACGGACAAGACACCACCGTGAGCGATATGAAATCGTTCTACTCCAACTCGGAGGTGCGGCAAGTGAACCATCTGCAGTACTCCAACCTGCCGCTGAACGACCTGCAACAACTGAGCGACAGCGTCAACTTCATCGTCTCACCGGCGAACATCTACACAGAGTTGGCTATCCCTATCCAACTCATGAGCGATACTATCGTTGCTAAACTGGGAGACAAACGCCCGTATGTCAATCGGGCAAAGCTCACCGTCGATGTGCTCAATGTCTATACCGGTTCTACTGCCGACAAGACCTCCAACGACTGGGCACAGCCAGCCGCCTATATGATGCTGCTCAAAGAGTCTGCCTCCGAGCGCTTCTTCCGAGAAAGAGAACTGCCAAGCGACACCTGCGCTATCTTGGGTTCACTCACCGCAGGCACCGACGACGATGGCAACACTATTTACTACTACGAATACGACATCTCTACCCTCCTCACGCAGCAACTGCGCGACCAAATCGATGTCGACAGCCTGCGCATGCTCCTCGTGCCGGTTCATGTAACGACCTCCACCTCGAGTTCCGCTACCGTGGTGTCAGCCGTAGAGCCGCAGAGCACCATCTCGGCTACCGTCGTCCGCAGTGCCAACAACAAAGACAACCCCATGCGCTTCGAAGTAGTCTACTCCGGCTTCTAAACATGCAGAGGGATTCTAAAACTGCGGAGGGAAGGATATCTCAAAAACTCTTACACCACCAAAAAGGGACTTCTCCCGTCAAAATCAGCCTCAAAAAGGGACTTTTTCTGTTAAGGGATGTATATTGGCGCATCTATAACTGTTGTATATCCCTACACAAAAGGCGTCATATAGATAGGCAGACACTGTATGGCTTGGTCGTGCGAGATATCACGAGTATGCAAGATAAGTCCATACGATATACGATGAGAGTATTTCTGCACAAAAGCATCGAGTGATGGGTGCGTCTTATACTCCGATGACTTAACCTCAATGGGTATCAACTTTGCGCCTCGCGAGATAAGAAAGTCAATCTCATAGTTGTGCTTTTCGTCTTTCGGGAAGGTATAATAGAACAATCTATCCCCTATAGCACGCAGCATCTGTGCCACGAGATTCTCGTACACATAGCCTAAGTTGACAGATAGTTTATCGCTCAGTAGTTTCTGATAGAGGATATTTTCCGTATAGTTCTTATCCCAAAATGCGAGCGTAATGAATAAGCCCGTGTCACAAAGGAATATCTTAAACCTCCGATAGTCGGCATTGAGTGCCAACCCTACACTGGGGTCGTTAGCGTGATAACACATATAGACTGTCTTGCTATCTTCCAACTGCTGAAGCAACTCAAGCATCTTGTCGGTAGGTACACCATCGATGATAGATGTTGGAGTAAAACGAGATCCGTTCTTACTCAATTGACTCGGTATCGCCAAGAATAGCCGAGACAGTTTCTGTGTGGGGTCTATCTTGATTAAATCATCGGCATAGAGTTGCAGTATCTCGCGTTTGATGGTATCTACTTGCTGCATGTTGTTGGTATCGATATAGGCGCATACTGCTTGGGGCATCCCACCAACAAGCATATATAGGCGCAATTCACGCATATTCTTTCGATGTCCACCATCGCCTACCGGCAATTTCTTGTTGTAGAACATACGCCAGATATCCAGTGCGTTTGTCTTCCCTATTGCCCACAAAAACTCCTCAAAGTCAAGCGGTTGCATCTCTATACGATGTTCCTCACTCGGAACAGTGATATTTTGTGTATTCTGCCGGATGCTAATGAGCGAACCGGTCTCAATATAGTCGTATCGTTTGTCCTCTACAAGATATTTGATGGCTTGACGTGCAGCGGGACATCGTTGCACCTCATCGAATACAACTACCGACTGACGGTCAAACAACTGCACATCATAGAAGTTCTGCAAACGCAAGAACAACATATCCAAGTCGTCTAGATGGTCAAAGTAACCCAGCACTTCCTCTGAGACGAAGTTGAAGTCGATGATGAGACAACTGCGGTATTCCTGCTGCGCGAACTGCCGTACGATAGTCGATTTGCCGACACGTCGTGCACCTTCAATAAGCAATGCTGACCTACCGTTACTCTCTTTTTTCCACTGCAACATTCGGTCGTAAATCTTACGCTTAAAAACATGCTCTGCCATAGTATTCTGAATTTCGCCGCAAAGGTACTATAAATCACTGATATATGCAATAGGTGCTACAATATTTCTTCCTTTCCCCGTGTAGAAAGTACCGTTTTTTCTTCCTTTCCCCGTGTAGAAATGGGCTATTTTTCTTCCTCTCCCCGTGAGGAATCTGTCGGACCGCTACGCTAACAGACCGCACTGCATGCTAAAAGATAACAGACCGCTGCGCAGTCGGACTTTTCTCCGTCAAAAAAATATAAAAAACCGATGACAAAAACTATTATCAACACATTAATAACCAGCATCAACATGCAATCTCCAACATGCAATCTCCAACATGCAATCTCCAACATGCAATCACCAACATGAAATCATCAACATGCAATCACTAACATGAAATCACCATCATAAAATACAAGACAACTGCTTAGTATTGAGTCGGTTGGGAGTGTTTTTTCTACAGCTGTAGATGACTTTTAGAAATTTTATCCACAGATGTAGTTGCAAAACGGGCATTCCCGTATTATCTTTGCAGTTGTATTGGAGAATCTTACAATTGACAAT
>CAYNMA010000035.1:12297-21837 GCA_964398075.1 uncultured Bacteroides sp.
AGAATCTTACAATTGACAATCTTAGAAAGCGTAAGAGAAGGAGACGAACCAGTTCCATTCCCAGAGGTGGCTGTCGGAGAGATAGTCTGCGTTGGATTTGACTAAGTTGTTGAGTCCGAAGTTATAGCCACTATAGAGCCGGTATTTTGCCCATTGGATACCACCTCCGAGACTCCATTGGATATTGAATCGGCGCAGTTCCTTGTCAGTGTAGCGGTCGTACGACTGCGTAGGGATATCGTTGCTCTCGAGCCAAGCGAGCGTGGCATCAGAGAGGTTGTTTTTAATCTTATCTTTCTGTGCAACGCCCACAGCAAACTGAGGACCGGTGTAGAAATAGAGCGAGAGGTCTTTCCACAGTTTCTGCGTATAGGTGGCATAGACAGGCACTATCAGGGTCTGCTTGAAGAGGTTGTGCTGGAGATACTCCTCGGTGGTGTATTCAACATCCACGCCCGACCAGTGTTGATCGTTCTTGCCGTAGGTGAACTGATACTGCAAGCCCGTTTGGATAGATAGGTGGTATGGGAGGTTGAAGTCGACTGTGAAACCTATCTTAGCACCGTGAAGGTAGGTGTCGGCATAAGAGGTCGATTGGCTATATTGCCAGTCTTGCGAGTAACCTGCCTCGATGCGGAAGGTAGTAGAGAAAGTGTAGGTGTCGATGTTTTTGGGCGTTTCTTCAGTCTCGTTGTAGTTGCTGAATACATTATAGTTGTCGGTGATGTCCTGTGCAGAACATAGAGAGACGGCGGTTAAAAGACTAATAATGAGTATATTGAGTTTTGTTTTCATACTGTATGAGGGTTGATTATGTGTGATACTGTAGGAACAATTGCAAAAATAGTGCTAATAATGAACATAGGCAATAGTTATTTTACAATTTTACAATTTACAATTGGACAATTATCTCCTACTCGCTGCGCTCGAGAGAAAGAAAGGAAATAAAAGAAAAAGGATAGGATTTTGGATGGGATTTGGATGATGGGAAATATCGGATGAGGGTTGATTTGTTCCGTTCATCCTTAAAATACGACAACTCGGACATTTATATTTTGTGTTTGTGCGAGAAAACACTACCTTTGCAAAGGTGTAAAGGGATGTTCTAAAAATTGCTTCTGAGATGATTTGTGGAATTTTATTTAGGAGATGGTTGGCTTGAACGAAGGAGCAATGCGAGCATTGTGACTGAGTGAAAGGCAAGCAGATACAAATAAAAAACACAAAGCGCTCAAAAAGTGGAGAAACATCCCAATTAGTAACAAAAAACGAAACGTGGAATTTTTAGAGCATCCCTAAACTATCACTCGTAGTGGAATCGATATACGCGCTATGTTCGAGATAAGATAGAGGAAAGATAGAGAATAAGATAGATGACAATATAAAGTGGAACCTTAAAAGATAAAACCATGAATATTACATTTTGTATCAATTATCGAGCAGAGTGGGGTCAATCGTTATGCATCGTATCGAGCGATGCGGTATTAGGTTGGACTGAGAAGAAACCTCTGCTAATGAAGTGCGAAGGCACAGATTACTGGACGGTTACTGTTCCGATAACCGATTTTCTTAAACAGATCAATTATCGCTATGCCATCCTCTTGCAGGACGGTAACTTACTCTATGAGGCAGGAAAAAGTAGGGTTGTAGACCTTATGCCAACCGATAAGCATGTCGTTATGCATGACTTTTGGCAAGTGGACGATTACGAGAAAGCATTCCGCACAACGGCATTCATGAAGGCACTCTTTCGCCGAGAGAAGCATATCAAGAGTGTTCAGCAGCCGAGCAATGTTCGGTTCTCGATAGATGTCCCGCAGGTATTGCCAACACAAGGTGTGGCCGTGATAGGCAACACGGAAGAGTTGGGTAAGTGGGATGTGAACCAGAAGTTGATTCTCTCCGATAAGTACTTCCCTGTATGGACAGGTTCGATACAAGCGAGCGTCAACGAAGTGATAGAATATAAGTATGTCATCTACGACTTGAAGTCGGGTAATGTGGTGGATATGGAAGCCGGTGAGAACAGGCAGGTATGGGGGCTGCAGAGCCATCGTACTATTATCCAGAACGACCGCTCTTTCCATCGCACACAGCCTCGTTGGAAAGGCGCAGGCGTAGCCGTGCCGGTGTTCTCGTTGCGCAGTGAGAATGACTTCGGTATAGGTGAGTTCCTCGACCTGAAGTTATTGGCAGATTGGGCAGCCTCCACTGGGCAGAAGATGATACAAACCTTGCCTATCAACGACACTACCCTACTCCATACGAACCGTGACTCGTATCCATATAACGCAGTGAGTGTGTTTGCGCTGCATCCTATCTACCTCAACATCGAGAAGATGGGTCGTCTGACACCTGTTATGAAGAAGCGTTATGAAGCCACAAAGGCAGAGTTCAACAAGAAGACGATAGCCGATTATCAGGTGGTGTATGACGAGAAGATGAAGTATTACAAGGCAATCTACAAAGCCGAGAAAGAAGCAGTGTTCTCGTCGCCTGAGTTTAAGGCATTCTTTGCAAAGAACAGCGAGTGGCTGGTGCCTTATGCTGTGTTCTGTTACCTGCGCGATAAGAATGGTACACCACATTTCTACGATTGGAAGAAGTACTCGGTCTATCAGCCTAAGGATGTGGAGAAGATGTCGCAACCCACGGCAAAAGAGTATGATGAGGTGGCGTTTCATTACTTCTTGCAGTTCCATCTAGATAAGCAGTTGTCAGAGGCGGTGGCTTATGCACACAGCAATGGCGTAGCCTTGAAAGGGGATATCCCTATTGGCATCTCGCCCGACTCGGTGGATGCTTGGACCAATCCGGAGTTGTTCAACTTGAACTCATCGGCAGGAGCCCCACCCGATGACTTCAGTATCAGTGGTCAGAACTGGGGATTCCCAACCTATAACTGGGAAGTGATGGAGCGTGACGGATTCCGTTGGTGGAAGCGTCGTTTCAGTAAGATGGCCGATTATTTCGATGCTTATCGTATCGACCATATCTTAGGGTTCTTCCGTATATGGCAGATGCCTAAGTCAGCAGTATGGGGACTGACAGGGCACTTTGTGCCTGCGATGCCCTATTCGATGCAGGACCTATGGAATATGGGCGTTAAACTTGATGAGGACCGACTGGTGAAACCGTATATACGTTCCAACTTCCTCAGCGATGTGTTTGGCGAGAATACCGATTATGCCAAGGATAAGTTCCTCAATACGAACGATGGGTATATCTATTGGTTCAAGGACGAGTTCGATACGCAACTGAAGGTGCAGCAATATTTTGAGCAGAATAACCTGACCGATGAGCGGAGTATCAAGATGCGAGATGCCTTGTATTATCTGCATTGTGAGGTGCTGTTTGTGCGTGACCAAAATAATCCGAATATGCTTCACCCGCGTATCTCGTTGTTCAACTCACATAGTTATAACGAGTTGTGGGACGATCAAAAGAAGATATTGGCAGATATACACAACGATTATTTCTACCATCGTCATAATGCCTTCTGGTATGAGTCAGCGATGAAGAAACTACCATCGCTCATTAGTGCCACAGATATGTTGGTATGTGGCGAGGACTTGGGTATGGTACCCGCTTGTGTGCCCGATGTGATGCACCGCTTGGAGATATTGTCGTTGGAGATACAGCGCATGCCGAAAGACCCAAATATCACCTTTGCTCATCCGGCTGATGCGCCTTACCTAAGTGTTTGTACAACGGGTACCCACGATATGAATCCGCTTCGTGCATGGTGGGAAGAGGATAGAGGCAAGACGCAACGGTTCTACAATGAGCAGATGGGTTGGTATGGTGAAGCACCGAAAGAGATGTCGGGTGAGATAGCCGAGTTCATCATCAACCAACATATCTACAGTCCGGCGATGTGGGTCATCCTACCGTTACAGGACTGGTTGGCTATCGACGAAGAGGTACGCTTGCCAGATGCTCATGCAGAGCGAATCAATGTACCGGATAACCCACGACATTTCTGGTGCTATCGTATGCATCTGACATTGGAGGCGTTGAACACCAAGGACCGCCTGAATAGGAAAGTGCGAGAGTTAGCCAATAAACGTTTTTCATAATGGCAGCGCATAACGAACTGGGTAAGACGGGTGAGGAACTGGCGCAACAGTACCTCCGTAAGAAACGCTACACGATATTGCAGACCAACTATAAGGTCCGCAATATCGAGTTAGACATCATCGCGCAGACGAAGAAGACGATAGTCTTTGTGGAGGTAAAGACTCGTTCATCGGAAGCCTTTGGAATGCCGGAGGAAGCCGTAGATGCTCGTAAACAACAACGGATAGTGCGTGCAGCGAATACCTATATGCAGCAGTACCCTGACGACTATGAGGCGCGTTTCGATATCATCGCTGTGGTAATGAAAGACAATGCCGAACCGGAGATACGACACACCGAAGACGCCTTCGCACCGAGATTGGGTTAGTGGAGGGTTGTTTAGAAGTTTAGAAGTTTAGAAGTTTAGGAGTAGTTTAGTCTTGTTTATAGGTTAAGGAGTTTAATGCTTAGTCTTGTTGAGAGTTTGGCGTTTAGGATTAGAAGATATGGGTGTCGAGGTCTTTTTCTTCTTCTTGGGATGGGAAGGGAAGTTGGGTGGATTGAGGTTGTTGTTCTTCTGCGGGGATATCTTCGCTGAGGTTGGTATCTCTTTCGATACTGCGAAGGCGAGGGCGTTTGGTGCTTGTGACACCTAACTCTCGGAGGTGCTCTATCTTACGCAGGACATTATCTCTGCCGTCAAGCAGTTGTCCCTTTCCTTTCTTGTAGGTAGTGATAGCGGTTTCCATCTGTTGCCCTAATCGGTCGTAGGTCTCTGCGGCAAGCATTACCTTGTCGTAGAGTGCTGAGGCTTCTTTGAGTATCTTCTTGCAGTTATCCTCTTGCCGTGTGTTTTGCCACGTCTGCAGAACGAGGTGCAAAGCCATCATGAGGTTGGTGGGATTGACAATGATAACGCCTTCACGGAAGGCCTCTTGTCCTAAGGAAGGGTTAGCGTTCATCGCCATTACATACGCGCCTTCGTTGGGTATGAACATGAGTACATAGTTCATAGAGGAAGGAACATACTTTGGGTAGTTTTTCTTAGCCAATTCTTTGACATGTTTCTTGACTGACTCGAGGTTATTCTTGATGTACATCTCTCGTTCCTTCTCGTCGGCGGCACCGAGGGCGTCGGTATAGTCCTTGATAGATACCTTCGAGTCGATGATGATACGCTTGCCGTCTGCACAGTTGACTACTACATCGGGACGCAGTTCGTTGTTATCCTCGCCAAGAAAACTCATCTGTCGAGAATACTCCTCGCCTTCACGCAGACCGCTGCCTTGCAGGATATCATCGAGTACTTGTTCACCCCAGTCGCCGTGCACCTTACCACGGTTCTTCAGAGCGTCGGCAAGGTTATTGGCATCTTGACTGAGTTGCTGTGCTTGGTTGACCATACTGTCGATGGTGCCTCGTAACTTAGCATTGCTATCCTCGTTGGCTGAACGTGTCTCGCGCATGAGTTTCTGAACGCTTTCCATCTGTTCACGGAGGGGATTGAGTAGTTGCCCCATGCTCTGCTTATTGACATCGCTCAATGCCTCTGAACGCTCCTTAAGCAGTCGCTGAGAGGTAGTCTCGAACTTAGCCGAGAGTAGTTCCAACTGTTTCTGTTCGAACTGTTCACGGTTCTTTTTCTCGGCTTCTTTCTCCTCGGCATATCGCTTACGGTCTTGTTCGAGTTGGGCGATGGCATTGTCGGACTGAGTCTTCCACTTGGTAGCCTCTTGGTTGAGGGTATTGTATTGTTCTTGCAATGCTTGCCTTTCCTGAACGGCAGTGTTCTTCTCACGCTCCAGAGAGTCGATGCGCTCCTGCTTATGGGTTACCTCAGCGCGCACTTTCTCTATCTCGATCTTTTGATCGTTGAGAGCCAAAGCGACGGTTTGGTTTTTACTATTGCGACTAATAAGATACGCCACTACTGCAGCGACTGCAGCACCTACGATGATGCCGCCTACGATATACAAAGCGATTTCCATGGTGTTAATTAAGTTGTTGTAATGCCTGATAGAGCAGATGGGTTGGTAGTCCCATGACATTGTAGAAGGAGCCGACTATTTTCTGCACGCCGACATATCCGATCCACTCTTGTACACCATAGGCACCGGCTTTATCTAAGGGCATATATTGGTTGACATACTGTTCGATCTCGGTTTCTGATAGGGAGCAGAAGGTGACATCGGTTCTATCGACAAGTACTTGCTGTGCATGGTTGGTGGTAAGGCAGACGGCAGTGAATACTTGGTGGGTGTTTGAAGATAGTTTCTTCAGCATGCGCATGGCGTCTTGCTTATCGTGCGGTTTGCCAAGCATCTCGCTATCGACCCACACGATGGTGTCTGCCGTGATAAGAAGTTCATTGTCGTGCAACTGTTCCCGATAGGCATCGGCTTTCTCTTTGGCGATATACTTAGGTATATCCTCACCCGATAGGTCGGATGGGTAATGCTCATCACAGTCGATATGCACTACTTCGTAAGGGATACCCATGCCGGAGAGCAGTTCTTGCCTGCGGGGTGAGTTGCTGCCTAATAGAACTTTCCTATTCATGGCTAATCAATGTATTGTTTTGAGGATGACGATAGTGAATAGGACGCCTAAGAACATGATGAACTTCATCAATAGTTGCGCAGAGCGATACTCAGAGGGTATCTTAGCACTGATGACGAGTGCAATCTCGCATAGGCAAGGGATGATGACAGCAAAGAGAAGGTATCGATAAGGTAGGCTATGCCAACTGGTGATGCCCATCTTGCCGCAGTAGAGGTATACGAAATAGGTCATGGCGGCGCAGGCGATGAGTATGAGAGAGATGACGATCACCTTCGTCCATGTTGTGCCCAGTTTAACGGGCAGTGTATGGCACTCGAGTTCACGGTCGCCTATCTCGTCTTGCATGTCTTTGATTATCTCACGGATGAGGGTCATGAGGAATGCGAAGATGGCAAAAACGCCTATCCATAGGTATAGGTCGTGGGCGAGGGAGGTGTAGGGTAAGATGTTCTCGAAGTCACGGTGAAGTATTGCTACATTGGCGATAGCGATAACCAATGGTACTAATCCGGCAGCGAGACTGACAATGAGGTTTCCAATGATGAATTGGCGTTTGTAGGAGGAGGAATAGAACCACAGTAGTCCAGGTGTAAAGACGAATATCAGTCCCAAAGACCAACTGCGTAGTACTACTGCGGCAGTGATACCGGAGAGTGCGCCAATGACTGTCATTATCTGATGGCAGAGCATGGCGGTCTGTTTGGTAACGGTGCGGGTAACGATCTGTTTCTCTGGGCGATTGATAGCATCAATGCGCACATCGAAATAGTCATTGATAGCATATCCGCCAGCAGCCACGAAGACCACGCCAATGATGAGCAATAGGAGAATGTATGAAGGCAGTAGCGGTTCGAAATAGGCGGCACAAAGGATAGGTTCTGCGACGAATTTCTCCATTAACAACATGATAAAGACAATGAATAGTAGGTTCTGCCAACGGATAAGTTTAAGGATTGATTTCATACTTAGTGGGGTTTATAGTTTCATTTTGAGTACCAATCCTTTCCATGCGGGAATCTGCAGGTGGATGGGCGAATTGGGTAAAAACGCAATTTGTTGGTGTTCGCCAGTGAGAAGGTCAGTGGCATCAAGAGGCATCGGTTGCGGTGTTATCTCCAAGTAATCGAGTGCTTCTTGAGGTATATTGATGGTTACATCGGACTGGTGCGCATCGAAGTTGACGGCTACTAAGAGTATCTCTTTCTTATAGCCACGGAGAAAGGCATACTGTTTCTTTCGGTCGAAGCCTTCGTGTTGTGCATAGACAAGGTCGAACTTCTTGCCTTCGGATGCAGCCTTTTCCTTGGTAGCAATGTGAAGCAACTGCTTGTAGAAGGTACGCAGTTCCTTTTGCTCATCGGACAGAAGGGCACCGTCGTACTTACCATTGTTTGCCCATGCTTGCAGGGAGCGTACACCCCAATAGTCGAAGATAGTAGTACGACCGTCGACGCCGGAGAAGCCTTCGGAGTCCATACCGAGTTCGCCAAGTTCTTGTCCGGCATATATCATGACAGGGTTCTTGCCGAGAAGAGTCATGACAATGGCAGCGGGTTCTGCGCATATCCCTCTGCCACAGAAGAAACCCGAGGCGATACGCTGTTCGTCGTGGTTCTCTAAGAAGTAGAGTATATGATCGTGAATGTCGTCGACAGCCTGCCATTGCATAGTGATACCCTCGGCGGAGAAGTCGTGACTGGTTACGCCACGGAGGTAATCGTACATGCCCACTTTATCGTAGAGGAGATCGAATCCTCCGTATTGGATATAGGAACGATAAAGGTGTGGGTTGTACACCTCTGCGATGAAGGTGATGTGCGGATTTATCAACTTGACTTGCGGAATTACCCAATGCCAGAACTCGACTGGTACCATCTCCGCCATGTCGCAGCGGAAGGCATCGATACCCTTATCGGTCCAATAGAGGAGGATCTGCAGCATCTTGTGCCAAGTGTCGGGAATGGGTGAGAACTGCTTCTCCATACCTCCTTGATAGTAGACGCCATAGTTCAGTTTGACTGTCTCGTACCAATCGTTTCGTGAGGGCGAAGGTGTGAAGCAGTCGTTGCCTGTTACCTTGGCAGGATACTCGTTGTAGTCTCCTATCTCGAACAAGGGTGCGAAGCGGTCGTTGGGTAGGTAGTAGAAGTTATTGAGTGGCGAGAATGCCCATTCGGGGTGGTCGGTCTCGCCAAGGTCGGTTATGCCTTTGGGTTTCATGATGGACTTATACTCGCGTGCGACATGGTTGGGCACGAAGTCGATGATGACTTGTAGTCCTGCTTTGTGTGTTCTCTCTACGAGTGCCTCAAACTCCTGCATGCGTTGCGGGATGTCTTCTGCGAGGTCGGGGTCGACATCGTAGTAGTCGGTTATAGCATAGGGGGAGCCTGCTTTGCCTTTGACGATGCATGGCGAACAGTTAGGGATGCCGTAGGCGGTGTAGTCGGTCTGTGTAGCGTGGCGTATGATGCCGGTGTACCAGACATGTGTGGCACCCAATTGTCGAATCTCTTTGAGGGCTTTTGTTGTGATACGATTGAATTTACCACAGCCGTTCTCCTCGATGGTACCATCGTGCTTGCGGGTGTCGTTGAAGTTACTGAAAGTACGCGGAAGGAGTTGATATATAATATATTTGCTTGCCATAGAGATGGTTGTTAGTTTCGTTATTTATACGCGAGAGGAAGGTCTTCTCTATCGACTACAAAGGTACAAAAAAAATACCAGTATCCAAATGGATTGGGAAAAAGATGGGGAAAAGAGCACTGCGCTGTCGGAGTGGGTTCGTCAAAAAATTGGTCACGGGTTGTTATCGGTTGATGAAGGTTGTGTTTTTGGTGCTGTATTCTGGTTATAGGGGGAGGGTGAAGGTCTTATGAAGGTCTTATATACCCTTTACATTGGTTCGAGTATCAA
>CAYNMA010000036.1:0-1253 GCA_964398075.1 uncultured Bacteroides sp.
GCCGTAGGCGTCGCGCAAGCGTCGTGTCTACTGCCGAAGGACTGTGCCGAGTTGCGTGAGTGTCTCAATGCGCCGGAGTATTACTGCGACTGCAAAGAGAACTCTATCGCTTTTGCTTATGGCATGGATACGGTGTTGAGTAGCACTACTTGGTACACTGCCAAGTTACTCGATATGCAGCAAGGGTTGACGGCTTATTGGTTCTCGACGGGGTCGGTGCAGATCGATATCTTCCCCCTCTGTGTCTCGGATACAGCGTTGATGTCGATTACTATCCCTGCTAACAAAGCCTATAATGTGACGGCTGAGTATATCACCTCCAAACTGGAGACCATCAGTGGGGCAGCCACCTCGGCACTTGCCAATATGGATGTGCATATCCGTGTCATACCGCAAGAGGGTGTGTCGGGTAGGGTAGTGATGACCTCCTACAACGAGGGTTATCACTCCACTTGCACCAATCCGTTGCCGCTGCTCTATAACACGGCTTATGTGCTGAGTAGTCCGGATAATGTCTATTGCCTCACCTATACCTCGGCGCCGCAAGAGATGGCGGTTCAGTGGATTGAGGCGAATAGTAATCCTGTGGATGTGGCATTGACAATAGGTTCGTGTACGGCTGAGGCTGTGGCTACGGCGCATCTCACCGACTCTGCGCATGTGTGGTTGCCTTCGACTGCCTTACTCAACGAGGCGTACGAGAACCGAGAGTCGGTCTACTTCCACTTCGCGACCTCCGCTACGGGACGCGTGTGGTTTGTCTCACCGCTGACGAAGGTTACCTCTGCGGTCGATACCACGATCTGCCAAGGTATGACGCTGCAACTGTCGGACACGGCACTCACGCAGACGGTGGTTTATGCCGATACCTTTTATGTATCGCGCACCGACTCGCTGCTCTGCACCACCTATAACCTGACCGTCACGGCACCTACGACGCAATATGATACGGTCACGACCGACTCTACTGCTTTCCCGTTCTTATACCGAGGACAGGGTGTGGTCAATCGCTATGGTAACTTCACTTATCTGATTCACAACGAGGGTCAGTGCGATGAACGAGTACAACTCACGGTGCAACGCCCAGTTAAGCCGTCGGCAGTGAACGATGTATATACCGAAGTGGCGGTCTATCCCACCGTGGCTTCTGTGGGGCAAACGATAACGATTGTGGCAGAGACGGCTGCGACCGTGCGAATATATGATATCTTGGGTAACTTACTCTTGGAGAAGACGGCTGCGGCTGGCAGTTC
>CAYNMA010000036.1:1353-21572 GCA_964398075.1 uncultured Bacteroides sp.
AACTAAGCAATAATGAAGAAACTTGCCTCTTTTCTACTGGCAATGTGTGTTAGCATTCTTTGCGCATTTGCTGGTTCTGGGGTCTCTTATTCCGACCCTATCGACTTTGACTGGACAGCGGGAAACGATTATCCTGGTGGTGGAACGGCTCTCTGGTATAAAGTCGACTTATCTTCTGTTCCTGATGACAACGATGTGTTGCTCTATCTGAACAACCTATCGTCGAGTGTAACGGCCACGGTAACGGCTGAGCCGTATGTCAAATTGGGTACTATTCAGTCGCTTAATGAAGCAACCACTAAGGAGATTCTGCCTAACAAAAACTATGCGATGAATCTCTCGAGGTCGACTCTCGACATGTTGAATGTGGATATCATCTATATCCTCCTCTCTTCCGACGAGCCCGTTCGTTTCTCGGCAGAGCCTGTTGAACAAGGCGAGAAAGACCTCGACTGCCTCAATGCGCCACTCTTCAACTATGCCGGTGTTACGCAGTCGGCTGCCGAAGCATGGTACAGAGTTAGTATTGCCGATGTGAAAACTGATGCTTCGAAGACGCTGAAGATAACGCTGCAGAACAAGTCGGCTAACGCGGCTGAGGTGGTTGCAGGTGTCAGTTTCGACTGCCCTTCGTCGGGTCTGACCTCTTACACCTATAACCTCGCAGGAGGTGCTTCCGAAGAGAAGACGATCGACCGTGCGATGATCGACCTTATCTCTTCTGACGAGATCTATATCAAGGTGCAGACCACGCAGCCTATCCTTATCAAGGCGGAGGAGGTTGCCGCAACGGTGATGCCTTCAACGGCTGTGCCGACTTCGGCTATCGACTTCCAACTCAATACCGAGTATACTTGTTCTTCGGAGCAATGGTATAAGATTACGGTGGCAGACCTCTTGCAAGACAAGAAACTGGCAGAACTCACTTTGAGCAACACCTCTGCTTCGGCTGCCCATATCACCGCTGATGTGGCTATCTCCGACCCATATACCTCGCTCATCTCACGCAGTATCACGCTGGGTAGCAATCAGATACTCGTGAAGGAACTGGCGCGTAACCTATTGAAAGAGATTGAGAATAATACGTATGTATGGGTGCGCCTCACCACGGATGCGTCGATCACTTTCTCGGCTCGTTTGAAGAACCGTACCGAGGGTGATGCTTGCCGCTCTGCCAAAGTGTTCGACTGGAACACAGGTGCTATGCAGAACGCTTCCACCACGCTCTGGTATGCTGTCAGCATCAAAGATGCTAAGGATGCCTCGAATAGCGACAAGGACATCCTTCTCTCGGTGGAGAACCTTGGTTCTTCGGAGGCATCGATCACAGCAGCCGTTGTTTTTGCTTGCCCTTGTTCATCTACAACCGATGTGAACCGTACTATTGCAGCCGGTGCTACGACCGAGAAACGCATTGAGCGTGCGCTCTATTCTAATCTCGAGAGCGATACCATCTTCATTGGTCTTACAACAGACAAGAACATCCGTATCACGGCATCGATGGTGCAGTCGGTAGCCACACCGAACGACTGTGCTACTCCTGCCACCACCTTCGATTGGGACAATGGGCATCATCAGGCTGCCGGCAAGACTTGGTATGCTGTCGACCTTACTCCTATATGGGCAATGACCGATACGGTGCCGCAGATAGTAGTTGTGAACGAAGGAATAGCCACGGCGACTATCAACGGCGAACTCTCGTTCGAATGCCCAGGCAATAATGCAGCAACCCGTACGCTTACCCTTGGCGCTGGCAAAGAGTTTGTGAAAGAGATTACGCGCGATATGTTAGAGTCGCTCTCTAATCCGGAACTGTATATCGGTGTC
Source organism: uncultured Bacteroides sp. (assembly GCA_964398075.1). GTDB lineage: Bacteria > Bacteroidota > Bacteroidia > Bacteroidales > Paludibacteraceae > Colicola. The sequence goes on from CAYNMA010000036.1 coordinate 3,181, forward strand.
GACACAGACCAACCGCTCTATATCTATGTCAATCTGCAGAAAGAGAACCAGGGTCTCTCGTGCCTCACGGGTATCGACTTCGATTGGACCACAGGGCACACGCAGAAAGCCGCTTCTACGGTTTGGTATAAGATTGGGCTCACCCAATTGAAACAGAGCGCCGGTCTCTCGGCTACCTTAGGTATTGCCAACAAAGACGGTAAGGCAGGTAATGTATCAGCCGATATCTACTTCGACTGTGCAGGCTCGCCTGTAGCATCCTATTCGATGACGCTTGCTGCCTCGGGTACGAAAGAAATCAATATCGAGCACTCCACCGTCTTGAGTATCAAGCCCGACACTATCTACCTATGCCTCACCACGGCTCAGCAAGACAGCGTCTATGCTACCACTTTCGTGGATGGCACTATCACGCCTATCGAGGCTTGCAATGGAGCAATCGAACTGCCGTATAACACCGATATAGCACAGTCGGCTGGCGAGCAGTGGTATAAACTTTCGACCTATCAGTTGCAGAACTACACCAGTGGCGATGCAACGCTTATCATCAATAATGGTGCGGCAGAGAACACCTTCAAAGCCGAAGTGGCTTTTGAGTGCCCTGTTACCTCGCCTATGTCCGAACGCAACATGACGCTTGGCGCATCGAGTACCTATACGAATGTTGTCTCGCGTGAGATACTTGATAACATTGGTGGCGACACCGTCTTTGTGCGTGTGACCTCGACGCAGGACTTCACTTTCCGTGTCAATATCTCCGACGAACGCGGACAGGCTTGCTCTGCCCCAATCCTCTTCGATTGGGTGAACGGCAACTTGCACCCAGCCGACAAGACATTGTGGTATAAGGTGACGCTCGATACTTTGCGTAATAATCCGGATAAGGACTTCCAACTCAATGTGGAGAACCGTGCAAGCAATGCTATCTCGACGTCGGCATCGATCTATTTCGACTGCGACGAAGATGCGCTTGTGTCCTACTCTTATGACTTCAATGCTAATGAGTTGAAGTCGAAGATTATCGACCGTACCTTCATGGAACAGATGGGGTGGCCGCTCATGTTGATTAAGTTCTCTTCCACCGACGGTGATGCCCATATCAGTGCTAACCTTGTGGACGCCTTGCCCGATAAGCGTGATACCCTCACGGTCGACACCGTCACTTGCAAGGGTAACACCGACTTTGTGGTGCTCCGTACGGGTAAGACCTACGCTGTGATATCCGATACCACATTTGTAGATAGTGTGCGCTACACCTATTCCGACGGTATGCTCACTATGCAAGGTGACTCTATCTATATCTATAATGTGAGGGTTCAGCATACAGCCCCTGCGCAATACCCAAGCGAGTTCATGGGCATGAACATCACTGCCGGTAAGGCTATCAGTGTCGCAACGGCTGAGGCTGCTATCGTCAGCGCCATCAACTCTTACGCCGGCTCTGCATCGAACCCTGTCAGCGGCTTAGACTCGCTCTATTCGCCTGTGGCTTCTATCACTTGGCAGCAACAACTCTCGGAGGGCGGTGCGTTCGTCAAACTCGATACGACCACGCTGCTCGATACACGGACCAAGTCGGTCACGCTGCGTTATCGCTTTGAGACCGAGTGCCAAGGTGGCGGCACGAGTATCGCTCTGCAGATACCAACCGCCGACCCACTGCGTGAGACCGTCACCATCAACGATACGGTTGAGGCAGGTACTACCTATACCACTCGCAATGGTGGTTCGGTCACCGTTGAGACGGACACCGTTGTGGCAGATACAGTATTCAACTTGGTGCACGATGCCAAGACCTTGAAAGACTCTGTCTACATCTATAACCTCTATATCTACGCTACAGCGAAAGACACTATTGCCGATACGCTCTGCGTAGGTGCAACCTATACGCCATCGGTAGGTGATCCAGTCGTTATCAGTCACGACACGGCTTGGACGGCACTTGAGACAGTAGGTAAAGAGAAATGGCAACACTACTACGATATCCATGTCTTTACGGCTCCCGAGGTGGCAGACTTGCCTGCAGATAACGTCCTGTTGTTGCCAACGGTTGTCTGCGGACAACCTATTGCTACCGCTGCCGCAACAGACTCCATCAAGTCGCTGCTGCTTAAGGAACAAGAGAACGGTGCTTTCACCGTCGATATAGCAGATGTCCTTTGGGAAGTGCAGATAGGTTCGGCTTGGCAACCTATCACTGCCACAACGCCTACTATCTCATCCGAGGACAATGTCAATATCCGTTACTCGGTGCTGACTGCTTGCGACGATAGTATCACGAGCGCTGTCTACACCCTTGCCGTTGAGACGCCTACGGCCGATAATGTGTCGGACTATGCGAATATGCCAGCCGTAAGCAAGTACGATGGTTGGTTGCTGATGATTAACCTCAACGAAATCAATGCCAAAGGCTGGTATCCGAGTGAGGAACAAGTCAAGTGGTATCGTGTGGTAGGTAACCTCGACGATGCTGCCAATGCCGAGAGCAACGATGAGTTCCTTGCTTCGGGTTATTACTATACGAAGGGTGAAGCGCTCACGGGCGATTACTACGCTGTCATCGAGATGGCTATCACCGAGTCGGACCCTTGTGGGGCTATCTTGCGTACCGTAACGCTCACTTGCGCTGAGGCGTCGCCTGTGGCATCGTTGGCGCCGTCGGTCGTAGCCCCTGGCGAGAACATCACTATCCAAGGACTCAATCCGTTGGAGGAATATACCGTCAGCGTCTATAACCTTGCAGGTGTGCTTGTGGAGAGAGAAGTGCTGAATAGTGCTGCGCCACAGACTATCACTGCACAGTCGGCACCTGGCTATTATATGGTCAAACTGCAAGGTGCAGGGCAAGAACAAACACTTAAGTATATCGTAAAATAAGGAGGAACAGATATGAAAACTATGATAAAAAATCCTATCGCTACTTCTGTCAAGACTCTTCTTGCAGTAGCCTTTCTCTCGGCGCTATCGCTTCCTGCTGTGGCACAAGAGAACCAGCCTGAATTGCATGCAGGCGATACGGTGGCTATCGACCGTGCTCATAAGAAATACCTGACAGGTGAGACCATGAGTACTTGGGTGTATGACTATCGCCATGTCATCCGTCAGGTGGGTGGTATCCGTTTCCCGCAGGGCGTCCTCTTGCGTGGTATCAACTCGTGGGTGAAGCCTGAGGCACTCCATGTGGTAGGTCCTCACCAAGAAACCGTTGCTGCACCTGCTGAAGAACAAGTTCAACAAGAAAAGGAACAATCGGCAGAACAGAAAAAACAAGCGACCGCACAGTCAACTGTTCAGCGTGATAGCGTAGCCGAACAGGCAGCCGACCTGCCTATCTTCTTAGAGAAAGAGACGGCAGAGGCAGAGAAAGCCGCGCAGCAAGCCAAAGCAGAAAAGAAGGAAAACGCCAAGGAAGATATTGCTGAGGCAGTAGCCGACTCGGCGGCTAAGGTCATATCGCAAGAGGCTGCTGAGAAAGTAGCCGAACAGTTGCCTCTGACTGCCGAGGACACGCTCTCTGGTGACGAAGCCAAGAAGGCTCGTTCCGCTCGTATGCACCGTTTCTCTATCGGTGTCCGTGGAGGTGTTGCCTCGCTCATGCATGAGACCGATGCTATGGGCAACTGGCGTGCCGGCTTCGATGGACTGCTCGACTTGCAGTATGCCTACTATGGCGGCATCAAAGAAGGCAAACATGTTAACTGTGGTTTCATCACGGGCGTATCGGTAGGTTGGTCGCAGTCGGGACTCCGTTCGGGCGTTGATACGGCATACACCGTCAGCACCTCCGATGGAACGATCGACTACACCGTCTCTGCCGATCAAGTGGACGAACAAGATGGTCAGTTGCAATTGGAAGTGCCACTGATGTTCTCGCTCTTGACAGATAAGGGTTTCTTCTTTAACATCGGACCTAAGTTCGTGCTGCCTGTTTATCGCCATTATAACCAAGGTATCACCACGCCCGACATCAATGCGTATTTCCAAGAGGAAGGCGTCAATGTCAGCAATGAGGTCATCACCGGTCTTGTCACTGACGACCAACTCAAGACCAAGGGCAAATGGAGCGGTAGTAAACTCAATGTCATGGTCACTGCCGAACTGGGTTATGAGTGGGCACTGCGCAATGGCGGTGCATTAGGACTGGGCGTCTATGCCAACTACTCGGTCTATGACTTGTATAAGAACGATACTTCCAACAAGAGTCTTATCCATGTCACGGCACCATCGTCGGCTTCGCCGGCTACCGTCGATGTCCTCTCGGCTACCGATACCTATACCAAGGGTCTCGGCTACTTCGACTGTGGACTCAAACTCATATACCATTTCCAGTTCCCAAAGAAGTAAAATAGTATACCAATGTATAGCCTAAAGAAATTTAAGCTATACATTGGTTACAAATCCCTTAGGAAGTCCTTAGGAAGAAAATAAAACAAATATAAAAATAAATATAGAATAAACCGGATATCCAATAATGCAATTGTCAAATTGTAAATTGTCAGATTGTCCGATTCATGCAATTGTCCAATTGTAAATTGTTAAATTGTAAAATTCAATCATGCTGCACTCTAACCGAATAAAAATATTACTACTCACACTTATACTACTCGTGCTTGCAAATAGTGCATGGGCAGAGCATTATTCCCAACTCAAAGCGCAAGTATCATCAGCGAGCCCAACCGGTAGTGGTAAGGTCTATGCTGCCACAAGCAGTACGGCAACTCCAACCTATTCGGATAGTAGTACATCAGACACTCAAAGTTCTAGTACTGAAAATGAATCGAAGACATTTTACGCCTTTGCACAATCCGAGAGTGGGTACTTGTTTAAGGGTTGGTCGTCAGCAGACAATTCAACAACTATCGCTTCAACCTCAAACCCATATTCTGTAAATATTCAGTGTTCAAGTTCTAGCAGTTCTTCTCCTACAACTAAAACCGTATATGCCGTCTTTGCACTTATTCCTCCTACTACCCTCACTTATACCGCTCCAACAAATGGAACATATACTGCTACATACTCCGACGCCACAATTACAATGAATCCTGGCTCTGCTAACCAATCAAAGCAATCGAAAGATACTGTCAAACTAACCGCAACTCCTGCCGAAGGGTATAAGTTCCTTCGTTATGTCAAAGTGGTAAATGGTGTTAAATCTGGCTGTGCGTTTGAGGCGACTGCGTCACTTTCCTTCACCGAGGATGCCACCGTCTATGCCGAGTTTATACCCGACTCTGCAGCAGTGTTCAGCGTCAACGGTACATTGTTCAGTGACCTTAATGAAGCCAATACGTTTGCAGTCTCTACATCTGCTAAGACTATCGTAGTAGTGCAAGATGGAACACTTGCTGCGGGTAACTATACTATCTCCTCAGGTATCACTCTCGTTGTGCCGTATGAAGCAACGGGGACCATAGCCATAACAGCACCAGTAAAAGATAAATCGGTCTTGTCTAACTCTACTTTCAATATCAAAGCTTTCCGAACGCTCAAACTCGCAGCAGGAGCAAATATAACGGTTAATGGCGCTATCTCCGTTACTGCCGAACTGCAGTCAGGCGATGCAAGTCATAATCCAACAGGCTTTCCGTGTCGTTACACAGGTGTATTGGATATGAGCGAAGGCGGGCATATCGACCTAAATAGCGGTGCTACGCTCTATGCTTGGGGATTCGTTCGGGGGCAAGGCTATTTGCAAGGAAACAATACTACCAATGTCGGAACTATCACTGCCAAAAGTGGTTCTACTGTCAAAGAATGCTACGGCTTAGGCGATTGGGGTGGCGGAAGTTATGCTTATGCGGTTGGAAGTAATGATAAGAGCTATCGCATATTCCCGTTTCAAAATTATTTTGTGCAGAATGTGGAAGTTCCATTGCGTATTGAGTATGGAGCGAATGAAAGTTTGTACACAAGTGTGTACGCAGTTAAACAACAGAATGAAATATCAAGTATTCCTTTTATAGGGACTTCTGATGGCGTTTTGTTCCGTATAAATAGTAGCAATGGTTCCGTTACTAAATGGTATGACCCAACTACTGACCGCTTAATGGTGGAAATCGAGGGTGATGCAAAATTGGATAATCTTAAAATGTCTTTGTCAATAAAAATTCTTTTTATAAATAAGTCAGTTGATATACAAGCACAAGATTATGATTTGCCATTACCAAGTAATACATATATCAAACTGAGAAATAGTAACTTATCCATTGTCTCTCCTATAAAGATGCAGGCGGGTTCAGTCATGGAAATCCCTGCAGGCTCTTCCTTGACGCTTGAAAGTAAACTATTTGTCTATGATCACGACGATTGGGGAACTTATGTTCAAAAGAAGTATTTCGTGTCAATACCGACCATCCCAACTCCGTATCGAAGCAGAGGCGATGGCAATACTAATACTTTAGACGATGCCCGGATTCTGTGTGATGGTGCTATCAATATATCGAGTGGAGGTGGACTCTATACTACTCCCAATGGCGCAGATATCATGGGTAATCATGGGGGTACAATCACTTGGAGTAGTACGCTCCCTGATGCGGCAGTGACGTATGGGTATACTGCTGGTAATGCAGTAAATGGTGAGAATACCGGTTCAAAACTAAAAACAGAATCTATCGTCACCACCACTTGTCCTCCCGCCTGGATGCACAACAATAACAACACCTACACTCATCCCACCGGCAATACCACTTTCTATAATATTCATGGTCGTTGGTTTGGTGGTACAGCAGCGAACGAGAAGGCTGACCATACCTACGATTTTACTTACATCAACGGCAGCACCGATGCCACTACGGATGCTATCTATTGGACGGATATCTCCAATACAAGTCAGTGGAACAATGCCACTACCGATGGCGTCACCTATCTCAATACTTGGATCGGCACAGAAGAAGAGGCAGGCGTCACGGCTTACTATTGCTATACGACCTATATAGAAGGCGTGGCGCAACAAGGGTGGGTACGGCTCACACAGATAGGTACTTCTGGTAACTATGGCGGTTCGGATAATCATATCTACACCTATCTCGACGATAAATGGCAGTCGCTCGGCTCTACCGACTCGGAATGTCTATACACTCTCAACGGCGAACGCAAAGCCCTTGTGGGGGATACACTGATTGCTATCACGAAGAACATTACTCCTGAAGATGGGGCTTGGCATGCTACCGATAATGCTAACCAATACTATGTCGACCTCTCCTCGGGTTACTGCCAATGGACTCCCGCAACCAAAGTGGCAGATGTAGAGAAAGCCTATATCATTGAAGGACAAACCTATATCCGATACGATGCCGATGGTACAGGCGAGGACTGGCTACCGGTTAGTCAAGAAACACCGTACTATTACACCCTCGACAACCAAGGGCAACGCACTTACTATGAGTATAATGCTACGGATGTAAAATGGCAATTAGCAACGCCAAAAGTGAAAGTAACAGCGCAAAAAGGAGTCTCTAAGCAATATTACTTCCTTACAAATGCAATGTCCGAGGCAAATGCATTCTTGAACCCTACTGTCACATTGCTTGCAGATGTTGCTCAAACACTAACAACCAATCTCTCTATCTCGAGTGCAGTCAATAGTACATCCTATATATTTGACCTCAATGGGCATACCGCTACACTCACACGAAGTGTATCGGGAAATGATATAAACAACTCAACTCGTTTCTTCCTCATCTCCTCATCGGGTACAGCGGTCACTATCAAAGATGGTTCAGCATCTCAAACAGGGTCTATCATCTGCAAAGCAAAAGGCAATGGATATGCCACGGGAATACACATCGCTGCGGGTACTCTAACCTTGGAAAGCGGTAAACTCTATGTGGAGAATAGTAGTGTGCGCAGTGCAAATACCAATGCGCGTGCTTATGGCGTCTATTCTGCTGCGGGCACTACCTTCAATATGATAGGTGGTACACTTGAAACAGCAAGTGAGTACTATAGTTATGCAATAATTGGTGTGGGTACAATAGACAAGACGACCCCATCTCATGTCAATATCACAGGTGGTACTATCCAAGCCAATGCCTATCAAGATGCGCGAGGTATCTTTAGCACAGGCTATATCAATGTGAGTGATGGTACTATCAATGCAACAACACAACCAATGTTCTCGCTTACAAAAGGAAACTATACGGCTTATGGAATCTTTGTTAACTCTGCACCTAACTCATCTGTAGCGGATGCATTCCATGGCAAACTGACACTGACCGGCGGTACTATCAACGCCACAACGGCAACATCGAATGCTTTTGGTGTCTATATTCAAGGTAGTGCAACGACTTGTACTGCGCGTAATGACTATGCCAATGTTGCATCTGCTGAGGCAGTGATAGATGGGGGCATGATTAACGCCACGGCAAAGACCACCACTGCCTATGGTGTCTATGTGAAAGGTGGACACAATACGACTGATTATAGCAAGGAAGCCAATGTAAAAACCGTTATCAATAAACTCACCGTCAATGTCACAGCATCTTCAATTGCGTATGGTATCTTTGCTGCTGCAGAAATTGACGATTACCATGCGGGCACTAAGTATGGCATCGTCGAGATAAACGACTGTAATGTGACGGCTACAACCACCACTTCTGAAAAGGCCTATGGCGTCTATGTAGCAGGAACAACCAAGATGCTGAATGATACTACCTATACGCAGATTTCAGTCAATAATAAAAAGACTTGGTATACAGATAATATCAGTGGAACTGTGAACAATACCTATAAATATCAATCGGGTTATTATGGCACAGGCGCAAAGGTCACTATCAATGGTGGTACTTTCACGGCAACCACTAAGACATATAATGCTTACGGAGCATATTGTTTCGGTTCATATCTTGCCGGCGGAGATGTTGATGCAACGATTAAAGTACAAGGGCAAGGCAATCTGACCATACATGGCGGCACCTTCACTGCTGTAATACAAGGTACTCCGTATGATTACAATCATAAATCTACGGATAAATCGTCTGCTAATGCTTATGGGGTATATAGTAGTGGTATAACGGTTATCGATGGAGGTACATTTAGTGCGAATGCTTATGTGAATAATGCCTACGGTGCGTATGCTAATGTGGGCACAATGAACATCTCCAAAGGCGCATTCAATGCGATTGCCAATAATGCATATGCGTATGGTATATGTGCTGCGGGCTGGATTGATACAAAAAGTGGTATTCACTCGCATGCGGTAGTTACTGTAGATGATGCCACCGTGACGGTTCAAACGAAAACAGGGGCCAATGCTTTCGGAGCTTATGCAATAGCGACTAATGCCGAATTGACACAAGCCAAGTATGATGGCCTCAGTGCGAATGATAAGAAGTACTATTTCACCGAGACGTCCTCTGCCACTTTAGCACCGTATTATCGTTACCGTATCGGCACTTACACCGAAGGCGGCGAACTGATTATCAATGGCGGTACGTTCAATGTAGAAACGGCAACCACAATAGCCCTTGGTGCGTGTGCCACAACGAGTAGTCTTGTGCGTACAACCGAAGTGGGACGAGTATGCTATGGTGAAGGCAAGCTGACTATCAATGGAGGTATCTTTACTTCGAAATCCGGAACTAAGAATGCTGAATGTGTCCGTTCTTATGGTAATACTACTATCAATGGCGGTACTTTCACTGCAACGGCTACCACAACTACTGCAATGGGCGTACGAGTAATAGGCGGTAAGACTACCGTCACTGCCGGTACCTTCAATGCTATTGCTACAACAACCAACGCTTACGGCGCGTATGTCACAGGAGAAATAGATAATAAATATGGCTACAAGCAAGAAGGCGAACTCATAATAAACGGGGGGACATTCAATACGGAGACCAAAGGTGGTTCTACGGCTTATGGTGCGTATGCAACAGGTGCTTCATGGAGTGGTACGCCTAGCAAAGTGACCGGTGCTTCTGCAATGTCTTTAGTTGCAGTAGGAACGCTCACTATCACCGATGGCGTGTTCAGCACGAAAGCATCGAATAATAATACCGTCTATGGCATCAATCTCAGTGGCACAATAACGAAGAATACGGTTTCTGCTTCGCCAAAGGCAACTATCTCGGGCGGATTCTTCAATATCAATGGAGCAACGACCAATTCGGCTGCCATCAATACTTCGGCTACTGCTGCCAACTGCTCTATCACCGCAGGGCACTTTAGCAACAAGACGAACTTGGATAAGTATATCCCATCACCGCTGCATGCAGGCAATTGCAACGAGCCGCAGTATATGGATACCTATCCTTATGAAGTGAACGACTATTATACTCTTACATGGGATGCGGCAGGGGGTACTCTCTCGGGTACTTATACCTCAGGCGAAGTGCAGTATGGAGCAAGTATTGTTGCACCTACTGTTGATGCTCGTACAGGGTATGAGTTTGTTGGTTGGGATAAGACCATTGCTGCTACTATGCCTGCCGAGAGTATTACCTATACCGCTGTTTGGAATGAGATAGTGGGTTCTCCTCTTGATATCATCAGTTGGACAGCCGACTCGCTAACCATCAACGCCTCAGGCTTTACTCTCTCAGGGTGGCCCTATACTGTCAATGGCATTTCGTATGGACGAGAGAACGCTACCACGACGCCGAAGTGTAGTGCCGACCGCACCATCACTATCCCGTACACAGGTAAACCTGACGAGGAACTGGTAATCAAGGTAACCAATAAAGATGGTTCGGTGTATAACAGCAACACCTACATCATCCCGCATGTCTACACTGCCGATGCCGTTCTCTCGGGTACAACGGCTAATAGCGTTGTCTATGTCAACAAGGGTAACCTCACTATCAATGCTGCCACTTCGCTCTCGGCTATCTATGTAGCCCCAGCAGCGGAACTGACCGTCGATGCCGCTTTGACTGTGGATAACCTCTATCTGCGTACCAACGCTTGGGAGGCGGCTATACTGCAGAATAATAGCACCATCACGGCAACGCATGTATACTATACGCGTATCGTGGCCGACAAGTCGCAGTACTATCAGTTTGCGCTGCCACTTGCCTCAAACATCAACGATGTGACCCTGTCTAACGGCAAGCCTTGTCCGTATAGCAATGCTTGGCTACTGAAGAGTTATAGCGAGTCGCTGCGTGCCAACCAAGGTGTCATCAATACAGCGGCTACATCCAACTGGGTAATGCTGGATGCTACGACGGGTACTATCGAGGCTACTCAAGGGTATGAACTCTACTCGAACTCGGCGTTCTATCGTGAGTTCTACTTCCCTGTCACATTGCCGACTACCAAGACTACCGAATTGTCAGTTACTCACACTGACGGTACGGCGGGTACTGCCCATGCGGGGTGGAACGCACTCTGCTCGCCTCTGTTAGGGAAATACACGCAGACCTTTGCCGATATATCCGAGGCTATCAAGGTAAGCAAACTCTTGCCGTCTGGCTTATACTTGCAGTATATACCCGAGGTTATCTATCCTGCTGTGCCGTTCTACTATCAGGCTCCGCAGACGGGTACATTAGACTTTTCGGGAACAGAGTTGGTGCAACGAGCACCTCGCTATACAGTCCATTCGTCGCTATCCACACAGTGGCTCCGACTCATGCTGCAAGACTCGGTAGGAAATAGGCTCGATGAGACGAATATCTTTATGCATCCCGATAAGTTCACGCTCGACTACGAGACGGGTTACGATGTAGCCAAACAGTCGTTGCAAAGCACATCGGCAGTGCTCTATTCGCAGTTAGCCTGTGGCTCTTTAGCCTTTGCGGCTCTGCCCGATAGCGTGGCGGTGACCTCTATCCCAATAACCGTCTATGCCGCCCAAGAGGAGAACTACACCTTCCATCTTGCCGACAACGACTATCTCGACCGCTTGGAGTATGTCTTCTTGCAGGATACCGAGACGGGTGCAGTCATCGACTTGCTTACGAGCGACTATGAGGCACTGCTCCGTTCGGGTACGACCACGAATCGATTCTATATCTCGTGTGTCTTCTCGCACGAACAGGATATCACAACCGATATCGTTAACACCACGCTTAGCCCGTCCGAAAGTGAGGTGCAGAAGATACTCTATAATGACCATATCTATATCCTCCGACACGGAGAGGTATACGATGTGACAGGTCGCCAATGCGAAATGAGATAAGGCTATAAATAGAAAAGAATGGTAGAGATGAAGAAACGAAATCACATAGCCGTATTGCTCATTATACTTCTTGCGGGAGGACTTGTAATTGCCTGTTGTGATAGAGTGTTGAATTATGTTAGACAACATAATCATCAAAGTCTGACCTACACCCCATCAAGCAATTATGCGCACTCAGACCAAAGCACCGGTATCTTAGTGCCGATGCACTCGGTCAATCGGGGACTGCGCCATGCGGCTCCCGTTTATCGCCCCAAGCAGCAGAGTAGGGCAGGGCAGGATAATACATACACCTCGCATGGCCTGGTGCAGTTGTCTTCTCAAACAATGCATTCGTACGGCACGACCGCTGCAAGCAGTGGAGTAGGTATCAGTACGGGTAGTGCAGGCAGTAGCAATAGCAGCACCTATACAGGTGCATCCGCTGCATCGTCTTTTACGGGTATATCTTCCTATTCTGCTTTGGCGGCAAGACGAAAGACCACTACACCAACTTTGGCGTATGTGTCCTCGTATGCAAGCACTGCCTCGAGTAGTACACCGAATAGCACTATCCGCCGAGTAGCACCGTCTTACGATGGCGGCTACAACGGCGAGACCTACACCGATGGCGATGGTACTACTTGGACTTGGTCTGAGGAAGATGGTTGGGTATCAAACATAGCCGTGGGTACAACCAAGATAGAGAACGGCAATGTCTATCGTTGGAACGGCACTTCGTGGGAGTTCGTCTCTAATCAGTTAGACCCTACTGCACCTCTCGGCGATATCCCCGTACTCCTACTGCTTCTATGCCTAGCCGCCTACTGCCTCAAGAAACGTAAAGCCACCAACGTGTAACCACTAACATACAATCACTAACATGAAATCACCAACGTATAACCACTAACATGAAATCACTAACATGAAATCACTAACATGCAGTCACTAACGCGTCTCCTTCCCTTGCGCGTCAATTTTTACACATTTTTTGCCAATCATACATTGCAAAAGACAGAACAATGCGTTACCTTTGCAGCGTTGAATAATGGAGTAGGGAATAGGGATATACTCTCGCTTGCCTCTCCATGCTATTCTTACGGTTCGGACTGCTTAACTGTTTGATAGATAGTGATGTTAGAGACGTTCTACAAGACACACGACTACCTCTTAGAGCATCTTGAGGTACCTGTTCATCGCTTGCTTATGCAAGAGATTGATTGGCAGGACCGCCTCATTGCTATCAAAGGCTCTCGGGGTATTGGCAAGACCACTTTCTTGCTATCGTATGTAAAGGACTACTATGGTTCTTCGCACGAGTGTCTTTATGTCAACTTCAATAACTTCTATTTCTCACGGCATACCTTGCTCGAGTTTGCTACCGAGTTTGTTAAGCAAGGCGGCAAGGTCTTATTGCTCGACCAAACATTTAAGTACGAACATTGGGCAGAAGAGATTCGTGCTTGCTACGATACCTTCCCTAATCTACATATCATCTTCTCTGCATCGCCTATCATGCGGCTTACTGAGGAAAACAACCCGCTGCACGATGTGGTGAAGATGTACAACCTGCGTGGACTCAGTTTTCGTGAGTACCTCAATCTGCAAGCAGGGCAACAGTTTCCTGTCTACACCCTGCGTGATATCATGCTTCATCATGAGGACATAGCCAAACGCATCACCGATAGAGTGAACCCATTGTGGTATTTCTCCGACTATCTGCATCATGGCTACTATCCTTTCTTCCTTGAGAAACAGAACTTCCAAGAAGCGCTGCTCAAGACCATGAACATGATTCTCGAAGTGGATGTACTCATGATTCGGCAGATTGATGTGTCTTACCTACCTAAGATACGCCAACTGCTCTATGCTTTCTTGGAGAACTCACCTTGCCAACTCAATGTGCTGAGTCTATCGGAACAGTTGGGTGTGTCTCGTGCTACAGTGATGAACTACATCAAGTATCTCAAAGATGCTCGTCTGCTCAATATGCTCTATATGCCCGATAAGCAGTACCCGCTCAAACCGCAGCGCATCTATATGCAGAACACCAACTTGCTATACTCGCTGCCAACCCGAGAAGTAGAACCGCAAGCCGTTGCAGAGACTTTCTTCTACAATGCTGTGCACGCCAATCATAAGGTTAATGCCACCGACCACAATGCACTCTTTGTGGTAGATGGTGTCAACTACTTCAATGTGTCGGTGCATCAGTCGAACAAAGCGTCCTATCGCATGACGGCTATTGCCGACCTCAAAGTGGGAGAAGGTAACAAAGTGCCACTATGGCTATTTGGTTTTTTATACTGACTATATATCAAACAATATAACTAACAATACAATAACTAATTAATAACAAATTAATCAAGTATGAAAGAAAAAAAGTTTATGACTTGTGATGGTAACGCTGCTGCTGCGCATATCGCGTATATGTTCACAGAGGTAGCTGCTATCTATCCTATCACGCCGTCATCGCCAATGGCAGAAAATGTCGACGAATGGGCTGCTGCTGGACGTAAGAATATGTTTGGCGAGACCGTTATGGTGCAAGAAATGCAATCTGAGGGTGGTGCTGCAGGTGCAGTACATGGCTCGCTGGCTGCAGGTGCGTTGACGACAACCTTTACTGCATCACAAGGTCTCCTATTGATGATCCCTAACATGTACAAGATTGCCGGTGAGTTGATCCCGACAGTATTCCATGTATCGGCTCGTACTTTGGCTAGCCATGTGCTCTGTATCTTTGGTGACCACCAGGATGTAATGGCCTGCCGTCAGACTGGCTTCGCTATGTTGGCTGAAGGTAGTGTACAAGAGGTTATGGATCTAGCAGGTGTAGCACACCTTTCAACCATTAAGAGTCGTGTTCCTTTCTTGAACTTCTTCGATGGTTTCCGTACCAGTCACGAATATCAAAAGATTGAGGTAGTGGATATGGAAGACCTCCGTCCGTTGGTAGATATGGAGGCTCTGCAAGAGTTCCGTAATCGTGCTTTGTCACCTATGCGCCCTGTAATGCGTGGTATGGCAGAGAACCCGGATGTATTCTTCACTCATCGTGAGAGCTGCAATACCTACTACAATGAGGTAGCTGATATTGTAAGTGATTACATGGATAAGATTTCGGAAATCACTGGTCGTAAATATCGTCCATTCAACTATTATGGTGCTGCTGACGCAGAGAATATCATCATCTGTATGGGTTCTGCTTGCGAGACCATTCGTGAGGTGATCGACTATGAGGCTGCTAAGGGCAACAAGAAACTTGGTATGATCAACGTACACCTCTATCGTCCATTCAGCTTGAAGTACTTGAAAGAGGCTATCCCTGCAACAACCAAGCGTATCTGCGTACTTGATCGTACTAAGGAGCCGGGTGCTAATGGTGAGCCATTGTATCTGGATGTAAAAGATGCACTCGACGAACTCGGATTGAACAATATTCTTGTTGTAGGTGGTCGTTATGGCTTGGGCTCGAACGATACAACTCCTGCTCAGATGTTGGCTGTATACGAGAACCTCGCTTTGCCAACTCCTAAGAACCACTTCACACTTGGTATCAACGATGATGTAACCTTTACATCGCTGCCAGTAGGTGAGGAAATCGCTATGGGTGGTAAGGGTATGTTCCAAGCTAAGTTCTATGGTTTGGGCGCTGATGGTACTGTTGGTGCTAACAAGAACTCAGTAAAGATTATCGGTGATACTACTGACAAATACTGCCAAGCATACTTCTCTTATGACTCCAAGAAGTCGGGTGGTTTCACATGCTCGCACTTGCGTTTCGGTGACGAACCTATCCACTCAACCTATTTGGTAACTACTCCTAACTTCGTGGCATGCCACGTTCAGGCTTATCTGCACATGTATGATGTAACCCGTGGTTTGCAGAAAAATGGTACCTTCCTGTTGAATACTATTTGGGACGGAGAGGAGCTTAAGAAGAACTTGCCTAACAAGGTAAAGAAGTACTTCGCAGACAACAATATCAAGGTTTATTACATCAACGCTACCAAGATTGCACAAGAGATCGGATTGGGTAACCGTACGAATACCATTCTCCAATCTGCATTCTTCCGTATTACTGGTGTCATCCCAGTAGAGAAAGCCGTTGAGGAGATGAAGCATTTCATCGTAAAATCTTACGGTAAGAAGGGTGAGGATGTAGTAAATAAGAACTATGCAGCTGTAGATCGTGGTGGTGAGTATCACTTGCTTGACATTGATCCAGCATGGTCGAATCTTGGTCCTGATGCAAAACCTAACTATGGTGAAGAGCCAGAGTTCGTAACCAATGTCGTTCGTCCTATCAACGGACAAGATGGCGACTTGCTTCCAGTATCTGCATTCAAGGGTATCGAAGATGGTACTTGGCCATCAGGTACTGCAAAATATGAAAAGCGTGGTGTATCGGCATTTGTACCAGTATGGAACGCAGAGAACTGTATTGAGTGTAACAAGTGTGCCTATGTCTGCCCTCACGCTTGCTTGCGTCCATTCGTAATGGATGAAGAGGAAGTAAAGGGCTTCAATGGCGTTACTCGTGAGATGAAGGCTCCTGCTGCTCTCAAGGGTATGCACTTCCGTATGCAAGTAGGTGTTATGGACTGTCTTGGTTGCGGCAACTGTGTTGATGTTTGCCCAGGTAATCCTAAGACCGGTAAGGCTCTGTCGATGGTTCCATTGGAGGGACAAGAGGCTGAGGCTGAGAACTGGAACTACTGCGTAAAGAATGTGAAGAGCAAACAAGACTTGGTGGATATCCAATCGAATGTGAAGAACTCTCAGTTTGCTACTCCTCTCTTCGAGTTCTCGGGTGCTTGCTCGGGTTGCGGTGAGACTCCTTACTTGAAACTCATCAGCCAACTCTTTGGCGACCGTGAGATTGCTGCTAACGCAACAGGTTGTACCTCTATCTACTCGGGTTCAGTACCTTCTACTCCTTATACAACCAACGAGAAGGGACATGGTCCTGCATGGTCGAACTCTTTGTTTGAGGACTTCTGCGAGTATGGTCTCGGTATGGAGATTGCACACCGCAAGATGCGTGACCGTCTCGCTGCTCTCTTTACGAAGGGATTGGAGTGCGAGTGCTGCTCCAACGAGATGAAGGCTATGTTCAAAGAGTGGCTCGAAAACAAGAACAGTGCAGAGGTAACCAAACGTCTCTACGAGCCAATCGTGGCTGCTGCAGAGGCTTGCGGTTGCGATACCTGCAAAGAGATTCTGAAGTACAAAGACCATATCGTTAAACGCAGTCAGTGGATTATCGGTGGTGATGGTGCTTCGTACGATATAGGTTACGGAGGACTCGACCATGTCATCGCTTCGGGCGAGGATGTTAATATCCTTGTTTTGGATACCGAGGTTTACTCGAACACCGGTGGACAGGCTTCGAAATCGACTCCTCTAGGTGCTATTGCTAAGTTTGCTGCTATGGGTAAACGTGTACGTAAGAAAGACCTTGGTATGATTGCTACCACTTACGGATATGTATATGTTGCTCAGATTGCAATGGGTGCCGACCAAGCACAGACCCTCAAGGCTATCCGTGAGGCAGAGGCTTATCCTGGACCATCGCTTGTTATTGCTTATGCTCCATGTATCAACCATGGTTTGAAAGCAGGTATGGGCAAGAGCCAAGCAGAAGAGGCTAAGGCTGTTGAATGCGGTTATTGGCATCTATGGCGTTACAACCCAGCATTGGAAGCAGAGGGCAAGAACCCATTCTCGCTCGACTCGAAAGAGCCTCAGTGGGATAAGTTCGAAGACTATCTGAAGGGTGAGGTTCGTTTCGCCAGTGTCATGAAGCAGTATCCTAACGAGGCTGCCGAACTGTTCGAGGCTGCTAAGGAGAACGCTCAATGGCGTTACCGCTCCTATCAGCGTATGATGCAGACCACTTGGGAGTCCTTCAAGGAGAAATAATTTGAAGTCTTCTAAGAAAAAGTAAATTGACCCTCAAGCCGCAAGGCTTCTGTAAATAAGAATCGGCTGTCTAACTCATGTTAGGCAGCCGATTCTTGTGTGTGATAGGGTGAGGTATATTTGTCGCTTTGGGTTTGAGTTTTGGTGCATAGTAGAAATCCCGTGTTGAGGATTATTCGAGAACTCAATATATAACTTTCTTTTGTTTCCTTTATTTCTCGTGAGCACGCAGTGCGAGCAGGAAACCAAAGCGCAGGAACTGCGAGCAGGAAGCATACAAAAAAGAAGTGCGCCAACCGTGTTAGTGCACTTCCGTCGTTTGTGACCTCGGAGGGGCTCGAACCCTCGACCCACTGATTAAGAG
>CAYNMA010000037.1:0-20000 GCA_964398075.1 uncultured Bacteroides sp.
CTAAATAAAATTCCACAAATCATCTCAAAAGCAATTTTTAGAACATCCCTTACTTTTGGAAACGAGCCAACTTCTTGATCATCAGCAGCACAGCCCAATCCGGTAAGTGCTTCATAATCGGCAAGAAGAGGTGATTGATAACGCCAGGCATGTCTTGTTTCTTGCCTTTGAACATCTTCTTCAAGGCCCGACGCACCAGTTTCTCAGGTGGGATACTAACTGTTAGATTCACTGCCAAGCGACGCAGGTTAGGTGCCAAGCCATACAAGGCAGTGTCCACTGCGCCAGGAGTCATCACCGTTACGCCTACACCATAAGGCTTCATCTCGTACCAAAGGCTCTTCGAGAAGTTCAATATATAGGCTTTCGTAGCGTTATAGCACTGTATACCCGGCATCGCCATCCATGCTGACATGGAAGACATATTCAGTATATAGCCGTGTCTGCGCGCACACATATCCGCTCCAAAGAGTCGGCACAGTTTAGTGAGAGTGACCACATGCAGCATCGTCATGAGTTCAATCCGCTTCATCGAGGTCTCCGTCAGCGGATTGAAGAAGAACACACCCGCATTATTGATGAGTATATCTACCTCCATCTCGTGTGCATGACACCATTCATACAACTCCTCCGCTGCATTCTGCAACGAGAGGTCACGATACAAGCCCGTGGTCTTTACGCCATACTTAGCGGCAATGTCCTCTGCCGTCTCCTGTATCTCTTTCTCTTGATTGCTGACCAACAGCAAGTCGCAATGATATGTCCGCGCCAACTCATGGGCATACATCAGCCCTATTCCGCTGCTCGCACCAGTTACTAATGCCAACATACCTATTATTATTTGGATTGTTCACTAACCGACTTCTTAGCCTTTGCCTCCAAGTCCGCTATCTCTTTCTTAAGGCAATCGGGTATCTTCTCCCCGTCACGCTCAACGCACTCGTGGCACTTCATGTCGAGCGTATACATACGCCCTACGCAGTAGTTCGAGCGACCGCAACCTGCATGATAGTGCGGGTTCTCCTGCACATGATGCACAAACTCAGGGTCTTTGATGAGCACATGAGCAATTTGGAATAGTTCGAAGCCCTCGTCAAGAATCGTCTGGCAGTTGTCGCCCGACTGTACGCCACCTACGTATATCAGTTTCGTATCGCCCAACTCGTCCTTCAGTTCCGATTGGAAACGCTTGGCTTGCTCCATGAAATACAACTCCTTAAACGGCACGGTAGGTATCATCATCTTCCCCCCGCCGCAAAGCAGAGCGGCTTTCAACCACCAGAAACTCCGCATAGGCATATAGTGCGCCAAGGTCTTGATAGGCATTGCACCACCTAAGATGCGCATCGGCGAGGCACTCACAGTACCACCCGACAGAACGATACCGTGCACCTTATGCTTCAATATCTCACGAGCCACCCGTAGTCCTTCCTCCATATCCGTGCCCCGACGGCAAGCGTCCCACATATTGGTCTTAACAACCACCGCCATATCGTCCTTCGCGTGTAGCATCACCTCGTCCAAAACCTCGTTCATGAAGCGGACTCTGTTCTCGAACGAACCGCCATACTCGTCGTGCCGATGGTTCGTACGCTTGCTGATGAACTGAGAGATAAGGTACGCATGACCGGCATGTATCTCCACGCAATCGAACCCTGCTTCACGACAGAAGTCGACCGCCTCTCCAAAGCGTTTCACTAAGGTGTGTATTTCCTCCCGTTTGAGACGGCGGTGGATAGTCGGTGAATAGAGATTAAACCCGTTGCTCGCACTGACCGGCATACAATGACAAGTGTAGAAGTGAGTCATGTTTCCGCAGTGACCCAACTGAATACTCGCCTTAGCGCCCTCCGCATGCACCGCATCCGTCAACTTGCGAAGTCCTGGAAGTGCCTCCTCACGGACATACAACTGCCCATCGAAACTGACACCACTTAGGTCGACAGCGCAATAAGCAACCGTCGTCATACCCACGCCCCCGTGCGCTACACTCACATGATAGTCATGCAACTCGTGCGACGGCGTGTTGTTGTGGCACATATTCTCGAACGCTGCAGAACGAATAAAACGGTTACGCAGCGTGATAGGTCCTAACTGACAAGGTGTAAAAAGGTTCGATTCCATAGTTTTCTAACGATATAAATAAGCAGATTGCGGGAAAGTCGAACAAGCCTCTGCCGCAATCCTTTGAAATAATCTCAATAAATGAAAGGGAAGACACGCTTCAGTTTCTTGCGGTCGAACTGATCAGGAAACTCTCTTTCGTACTTCAAATAGATGGAGTTGCTGCGTGGGACGAGGTTCGCAAAGGTAAACCAGAGGAATACCAGTCCTGCGAAGGACCATGTCAGCAGTGCAAATCCTGCCCATTCGATAATCTCACCAAGGTAATTGGCAGAGGTAACATACTTGTACATACCCTTTTGCGGGAGGTAATGTTTCGTGTCTCCTGGCTGACGTAGATTGCGTATCACGTGGTCACTATGCAGATTGATACCCATGCCCACGAAGAAAATGACGCTACCCAATATGAACTGCCAACTCTTAACCCACTCGGCATCGTAGTACTTCACGTCAGGTGCCAGTTCAAAGAGCCAACGCCCTTGGATGTATCCATTGACCAGATTAAACACGATACTCATGGCCATAATGGCGATAGGCATCTTACTATTGCCCTTCATCAGCATCGGGAATACGAAGGAACGCTGAAAATAGTGGAGTTCAAAGAATATGAAGAACAATAAGTAAGGCAAGGAGAACCGCACATCGGACTTAGACCAGAAGAAGAGCATCACCAAGAAGACGGGACACTCCATCAAAATCCATCCTACTTTGTTCGAGATGGTGGGTCCCCATTTCGAAGAAATCATCTTTCCGTATCCCGCATCGACAAAATATAGTGCAAAGAAAACGATGACGCCAATAAGTGCTACAATAAAAAGTAATGTGTTAAACTGTTCCATAAGCGTTCTATTTACAAGTGCTTTATCCTAATATTCAATAGTTTATGTTAGTTGCTTGCATGGTACTTCGGGCGTTGTGTCGAATGTATGTTCAAGCAAGTCGCAAAGGTACATCTTTTTATTTGAACGTGCAAATAGTTGTTTATTGTGCATCAAGAAATCGTAGGTTTGGAGGTATGGTAGGAGAGGTGGAAGGCGTCTCGAAAGCATGTCGAAAGTCTAATGAAAGTAGCATACAATAAGCCGAATCAACCGTGTATCAACCGTGTTTTGACTGTATTTAGTTCGTCGGATGCCGCAGACAATGTCGGGGCATGGTCGTGAAGGGGTCGGAAGGGATTAAGGATTGTACGGGGGTTGTTTTTTGTTTATTTGCATGAAAAAAGGTGTTTTATTGCTTGCCTATATGGGAAAAAGTTTATACCTTTGCGGCATTATCAACGTTTAAATACTACAAATATGTCGAGAGTAACCTTCGAACACCCCGTGGCGAATATATCAGGTCGCCTATCGAGTCGCAGTAACATCATTCTTCGTACGCGTAATGGCAAGACGCAAGCGTACGTCATTCAGCGTCCATACAAAGGTCCGATAGCCAAAGAGCGTCAGCGCACAATCAATGCGTTCCGAGAGGCTGTCAATCAGTCAAAGACGATACTGGCAGACGCTCAGCAGAAAGCCGATTGGCAGAAGCGCTTCAACAAGCATAAGGACTATTTCCGTCGCCATCCGAGGAGCACTGACAAGCGGTACTCGACCCTTCGTGGGTTCGTGATTGCTATGTTGGCGCAACAAATAAATGCGCAAGCGAGGCAGGAACAAGTAGCAGAAAATCAAGTAGAAACAGCGCAGGCGACAGTCAAAACGCAGGTAACGGCATCGGTGGAAGCGGCTCCAACGACGAGCGAGGTCCAAGCGAGCATCAATGGTTTATTCGGCGATATCGTGCATTTGAATTGTTAGATTGGCGAAGTTGTTGTATCTTTGCAGCGTTAAAACATGAATGTACAACGACCATGATTCTTATTGCAGACAGTGGCTCCACCAAGACCGATTGGACCTTGATGGCGGCTAATCAACAGACTTCCGAGTTCACCATGGACGGCATCAACCCCTTCTATCAGACCTCGGACGCTATTAAGAACTCTATTGCCACGCAACTCCTGCCGCAACTTGCGCACCTCCTTTGGGCGGGAACCACCACCGACATCTATTTCTACGGGGCAGGATGTACCCCAGAGAAAACCAAGTTCGTTGCTGCTGCACTTGAAGGATGCTTCAAGACCGCCAAGGCACATGTAGAAAGCGACATGGTCGGTGCGGCAAGAGGACTACTTGGGCACACCCAAGGTATCGCTTGTATCCTCGGAACAGGCTCTAACTCATGCCTTTACGATGGCGAGAAGATTGTCAAGAATGTACCCGCACTCGGCTATATCCTTGGCGACGAAGGTAGCGGTGCCGTGCTCGGTAAACGACTCGTGGCTGATGTACTCAAGAACCAACTGCCCGAACACCTCCGTGAGAAGTTCCTTACGCAATACAATGTCACGCAAGCAGATATCATTGAGAACGTCTACCGTAAGCCTTTCCCAAATAGATACCTCGCCTCGCTCTCTAAGTTTGCCGCAGAGAACCTACAAGAGGAGGCTATCTATCGCCTTGTATACGACCACTTTAACCAGTTCGTCCTACGCAACATCAAGCAGTATCCCGCTCTGCCCGTCGGCTTCGTTGGCTCTATTGCCTATTACTACCAAGATGTCCTACGCAAAGTATTGGAAGACAATAACATGCAGATTGCGCAGATACTCCAATCACCCATGAAAGGACTCGTTGAATACCACGCACAAGACGCCAAACCCACCTGCTAATTGGGTATGGGATAAACCTAAGGTTTGTAAATTCAATAATTATGCTTACCTTTGTAGTCGAAACTATAACACGATAGTCTATGGATTCATCATCACAAAACTTCGGCTTTGTACGCGTGGCAGCCGCCGTACCTTGCCTACATTTAGCCGATTGCGAAAGCAATGTTGAGGCTGTGAAAGAACAGATTGATAGAGCCGTTGACGAGGAGGTAGAGATAATCTGTTTCCCCGAACTCGGACTCACTGGATACACGTGTGCCGACCTTTTCTTTTGGCAACAACTCCAACAGAATGCTCTCTCTGCCCTCGAAGAGGTATGCGATTACACCAAAGGCAAGCCTATCATCGTGATTGTAGGTGCGCCCCTCAAGGTAGATAACAACCTTTACAACTGCGCCTTTGTGATGACCGATGGCGATGTATGCGGCGTAGTGCCTAAGGTCAACCTACCCAACACAGGCGAGTTCTACGAGAAACGTTGGTTCACCTCTGGGCGTTTTGCTACAACCTCCACTATCGAACTATGGAGTGGCGAAGTGCCTTTCGGAACAGACCTACTCTTCCTTACGCAACGATGCTGCTTTGCTATTGAGTTATGCGAAGACCTATGGTCACCTCTGCCTCCTTCGACACAACAAGCAATACAAGGAGCAGAGATTATATTCAACCTCTCCTCCTCAAACTGCATAGTAGGTAAGAATGCGTTCCGCCGACAGATGATTACGCAACAGTCCTGCCGTGTGCATTGTGGCTATGTCTACACCTCATCGGGTGTAGGCGAAAGCACAACCGACTTAGTGTTCTCAGGCAGTACCTATATTGCAGAGAACGGTACGATGCTTGAGGAAGGCGAACGCTTCTTGCAAGAGTCCTCAATGATTATCTCCGAGATAGACATAGAGCGCCTGCGCACGGATAGGCAGCGTAATACCAATTTCACAGACGATAAGCACGGGCAATATCGCAAGGTGTATGTAGCACCTATCGAGGTCTCGCAACCTATCCACCCTATCCACAGAGTGTTCTCTACGAGTCCCTTCTTGCCGAAGCCCGAGGAGACGCAAGACTATGCCGAGGATGTGATAAACATACAGACCTCTGCCTTGGCACAACGATGGAAGCATACGCATGCCGAAACGCTTATTCTGGGAGTCTCTGGCGGATTAGACTCTACGCTTGCCTTATTGGTTTGTGCCATAACCGCTGACCGACTTGGGTATAGTCGTAGGCAGATTATTGGTGTTACCATGCCTGGTTTCGGTACAACCGACCGCACACACGACAACGCAGCCCAACTCATGGAGTACCTCAAAGTATCGTATCACGAAGTGCCTATTCGAGATGCTGTAATGCAGCATTTCCGTGACATTGAGCACGACCCCGATAATCACGATATAACCTACGAGAATGCACAGGCGCGCGAGCGGACACAGATACTGATGGATATGGCCAATAAGTACAACGGCTTAGTAGTCGGCACAGGCGACCTCAGCGAGTTAGCACTCGGTTGGACTACCTACAATGCCGACCAGATGTCAATGTACGGCATCAATGCCGGTATCCCTAAGACCTTAGTGCGCTTTTTGGTGGAGTATGAAGCAGAGAACTACTTTAGCGACTCGGTGCGTGACATACTCAAAGATATTCTTGACACACCTGTTTCACCAGAACTATTGCCTGCCGATGAGGAAGGTAACATACTGCAAAAGACGGAGGACAAGGTAGGTCCTTATGAACTACACGACTTCTTCCTATACTATTTCTTGCGCTATGGCTTCTCTCGGGATAAGATAGAGTATATGGCACGACTTGCCTTTGTTGATAAATACACAAACGAAGAGATTGCCCATTGGTTAGATACCTTCATGCACCGTTTCTTCTGTCAGCAGTTTAAGCGTTCCTGTATGCCCGATGGACCGAAAGTAGTCAGTGTCAGCCTCTCTCCAAGAGGCGATTGGCGTATGCCAAGCGATGCTAATGCCCCAAGAAGATGACGATAGAAGAGAATATATCGTTGCTTGGGCATAACACGTTTCGTATGGATGTACATACGAAGGTGTGGGCGGAATATCATAGCGTAGACGAACTGCAGACGCTCCTACAGCGTTATAAAGGCGAGCCCATAATGGCTATTGGTGCAGGGTCGAACCTACTGTTCACCAAGGACTATGAAGGCGTACTGCTGCATTGTGGTATGCGTCGTGCGCGGGCTTTAGAAGAGAACGCTGAGTATGTCGATATCGAGGCAGAGGCAGGTATTGTGCTTGACGAACTGATTGAGCAGACTGTTGACATGGGTCTTGGTGGACTGGAGAACTTGAGTCACATACCTGGCGAAGTAGGAGCCTCAGCCGTGCAGAATGTAGGTGCGTACGGAGTAGAAGCCAAAGATGTGATAGTGCGTGTGCGTACCATAGAGATTGCCACAGGCAAAGAACGAGTCTTCGAGCAAGAGGAATGCAAGTATGCCTATCGAGATAGTATCTTTAAGAACGAACTGCGTGGGAAGTATATTGTGACGCATGTAGTCTATCGTCTGCAGAAGCATCCTGAACTGCATTTAGACTATGGCAACTTAAAGGCACAAGTGGAAGAACCTTATACGCTACGTAAAGTGCGGGAGGCGGTTATCCGTGTGCGGAAACAGAAGTTACCCGAAGTAACAGAACTCGGTTCGGCAGGTAGTTTCTTTAAGAACCCCTTTGTCTCGCAGGCGCAATATGAAGCATTGGCTGCCCAATATTCTACCATCCCCCACTATGCAGCAGGAGATAAGGTAAAGATACCTGCCGCTTGGTTGATAGAGCAGTGTGGGTTGAAAGGCAAGACCGTTGGCGGTGCACAAGTGTATGAGAAGCAGCCGTTAGTGATAGTGAACCGCACCGGCAAGGCTGCACCGCAAGATGTGGTAGCCTTAGCAGAAGAAGTGTGCAAGAGTGTACAAAACGAGTTTGGTATTAGTATTCATCCAGAAGTAAATTATATATAGATATGGCAAGTTTTATAGTAGAAGGCGGTCATCGACTGCATGGCAGCATCACTCCACAAGGAGCAAAGAACGAAGCATTGCAGGTATTGTGCGCTACGCTGCTCACCGAAGAGGAGGTGATTATCCGCAATCTACCTGACATATTAGATGTGAATAACCTAATCGACCTATTGCGCTCTATCGGCGTGAAGGTGGAGAAAGTAGAGCATGGGGCATATCGTTTCTGCGCCAAGCAGTTGAACATTGACTATCTGCACAGTACCGAGTTCCTCTCTAAGTGTAATAAGTTGCGTGGTTCAGTAATGCTCATTGGTCCTCTATTGGCTCGGCTGGGCGAAGTGATATATGCTAAACCTGGAGGAGACAAGATTGGTCGTCGTAGGCTTGATACGCACTTCCAAGGTATGCTCAATCTCGGGGCTACATTCGAGTATAACACCACCACCAAGGCATACCACTTCATTGGGCGACAACTGCGTGGGACATATATGTTGCTCGACGAAGCGAGTGTGACAGGTACGGCTAATATCATCATGGCGGCTGTGAAGGCTGAGGGTACGACAACTATCTATAACGCTGCATGCGAGCCTTATATACAGCAACTCTGCCGTATGCTTAACCGTATGGGTTCAAAGATTACAGGTGTCGGTTCTAACCTCCTAACGATTGAGGGTGTTAAGGTTCTGCATGGCACCGAGCACACTTTGTTGCCCGATATGATTGAGGTCGGCTCATTCATTGGTATGGCGGCTATCACCGGTAGCGAACTGACTATACGCGATGTGTCGTACAAAGACTTAGGTATCATACCGGATGCTTTTCGTCGTCTGGGTATACAGATAGAGCAAAAAGATGATGATCTATACATTCCGGCACAAGACCACTATCAGATAGAGTCATTCCTCGACGGGTCAATACTGACTATTGCCGATGCACCATGGCCTGGACTGACACCTGACTTATTGTCAGTGATGCTCGTTGTAGCAACACAAGCACGAGGGTCGGTGCTTATTCACCAGAAGATGTTCGAGAGTCGTTTGTTCTTTGTAGATAAACTGATAGATATGGGTGCACAGATTATTCTTTGTGACCCACACCGTGCTGTAGTGATTGGACACGACAAGCAGATGCGGCTAAAGCACAATAACATGACCTCACCCGATATCCGTGCAGGTATTGCCATGCTGATTGCCGCTATGGCTGCCGAAGGCGTAAGTAAGATTGACCATATCGACCAGATTGACCGTGGTTACGAGGATATCGAGCGCAGGTTGAATGCTATTGGCGCATCCATACAGCGCGTAATCGACTAATCATCATGAGAAGGTATCTATTATCCATTATTCTCTTTCTAAGTTGCCTTGTAGGAGGTGCGTCTGCACAAATAGTCACACCCGTTCATTGGAGCGGCAAGACCGTAGGCGATAGCGTTTTCCTCGAGGCAAAGATAGATGCGGGTTGGCATCTAACACTCATTGCTATTGGTGACTCCACCATAGGGCAAGAGTATAACGAGACTTGCCTTCTCACGCTGCCTAAGACAGAGAATATTGCTATTCGCTTCAACGCTTGCGATGATAAGATGTGCACTGCGCCCGAGGTTTGGACCTATACAGAGACACCAACCACACCGACTACCGAAACGAAGGGTACAGCCGACAACTCTCTTTGGCATATCTTTCTACTTGGGTTATTGGGTGGACTACTCGCTATCTTCACGCCTTGTGTATGGCCTATCATCCCCATGACGGTATCGTTCTTCCTAAAGCGTTCCGACAAAGGCATTCAGAACGCCATACTCTACGGGTTGTCTATCATCATTATCTATGTAGGACTTGGTCTCTTAGTGACGGCTCTCTTTGGGGCTTCAGCACTGAATGCTATCTCTACCAATGCAGTTGTCAATCTGTTCTTCTTTGCGCTGCTTGTAGTCTTTGCGCTCTCCTTCTTTGGTTTGTTCGAGATTACGTTACCCTCCTCATGGTCAACGGCACTCGATAGCAAGGCTCGCTCTACCAGTGGCTTCTTGTCTATCCTACTGATGGCTTTCACGCTGGTTATAGTGTCTTTCTCCTGCACAGGACCTATCATTGGCACTCTGCTGGTAGAGGCTGCTGGACACTCATTCCTTGCACCTGCCATGGGTATGTTAGGCTTTGCCATTGCCCTTGCGTTGCCTTTCTCACTCTTTGCGATGTTTCCTCAGTGGATGAAGAGTATGCCTCGCTCTGGAGGTTGGATGCAGTCGTTTAAGGTGATATTGGCATTCCTTGAATTAGCCCTATCGCTCAAGTTCCTCAGTGTAGCAGACTTGGCTTACGGTTGGGGCATATTACCACGCTGGCTGTTCTTGACAATCTGGATTGCTTGTTTCTTTGGCATGGGGCTTTATCTTCTCTGGAACATTGCAAAGGTGTCTTGGACACGCCGTATCATACGCATCATAGTTATCCTACTTTCTTGGGGCTTCACGGCTTACCTTATCCCTGGTCTATGGGGAGCACCGGTAAAAGCAGTGTCTGCCTTTGCACCACCTATGGAGATTGAGGGACGTGAGGTGTTTAAGGACTACGAAGAAGGACTTGCGTATGCACGCCAAGAGCACAAGCCTATCCTACTCGACTTCTCGGGATACGGTTGTGTCAACTGCCGTAAGATGGAGGCATATATACTTGACAATGACTCCGTAAAGGCTCGTCTGCAGAACTATGTACTAATAGAACTCTATGTAGACGACAAGCGAGATGGTATAGGCGAGAAAAACAGTCGTATTCAGCAAGAGCAGTTTGGTTCCAATGCCCAACCTTTCTATGTCCAACTCGATGCCAATGGTACTGTTATCAGTGAGCCTTACGCCTTTTCAACGAATGTGAACGATTTCCTTAATTGGTTAAAATACTAAACTATGTTTTATAAAAGCAATCATTCTGAGTACTTTGAACGTCCAGAACGTCCTCATCGTGACAAACCACAATACGATACAAAGCGTCCACCAGAGAAAGAGATGATATTCGGCATCCGTGCCGTCATTGAGGCTATTGATGCCGGCAAGGTATTGGACAAAGTACTGCTGCGCCGTGACATGAGTAGCACCATTGGTCGTGAACTGTTGCAGAAACTGGAGGGTACGAACACTCCTGTACAGAAAGTACCTATGGAGAAACTAAATCAGTTCACCGATAAGAACCATCAAGGCGTTATTGCTTTCCTCTCTCCTATCGAGTTCTACGACATTGAGAACCTTGTGCAGTCACTCTTTGACGAGGGTAAGACGCCATTGCTTATGGTATTAGATGGCATTACCGATGTGCGCAATTTTGGTGCTATAGCCCGTACATGTGCTTGTGCAGGCATTGACGCAATAGTCATCTCGGCTCGTGGTAGCGTCTCTATCAACGGTGATGCCGTTAAGACCTCTGCAGGCGCACTGCACACGCTGCCTGTCTGCAAGGTTGAGAACCTACAGAACTGCCTTACCTATCTGCGTAATAGTGGTCTGCGCATTGTAGCAGCCACCGAGCACACCACGACCAACTACACCGAGGTCGACATGACTACCCCTACGGCTATCATCATGGGCTCAGAGGAGAAAGGTATCTACGAGGCAAACCTGGCTCTGGCTACCGACCAAGTGCGTATTCCAATGACGGGTACTATCGAGAGTCTTAATGTATCCGTTGCCGCAGGCGTGATGATATATGAGGCTGTCCGTCAGCGCAACATAAAATAGCCCCCATGACTGTACTCTACGAAGACAATCATATCATTGCCGTCAACAAGACCTGCAATGAGATAGTGCAAGGCGATAAGACGGGCGATACACCGCTCTCTGACACAGTAAAGGCTTACATCAAGGAGAAGTACAACAAGCCTGGCGAAGTCTTTCTGGGTGTCACGCACCGTCTTGACCGTCCAACAAGTGGAGTTGTGCTCTTTGCTCGTACAAGCAAGGCACTAACTCGACTCAACGATATGTTCAAGTCGCACGAACAGATACAGAAAACCTACTGGGCAATAGTGCAGACCACTCCAGTACCTGCCGAAGGACGACTAGAGAACTATCTCATTCGTAACGAGAAGCAGAACAAATCGTATATTGCTCATCTCAACAAAGAGGGTATACCCACCGACAAAGAGGCTAAGAAGGCTATTCTCACCTACAAGACTATTGCGCACAGCGACCGGTATACACTCCTTGAGATAAACCTAGAGACAGGGCGTCATCATCAGATTCGTTGTCAACTAGCGGCTATTGGTTGCCCTATCAAAGGCGACCTTAAGTATGGAGCAAAACGCAGTAATCCCGACGGGGGTATATGTCTACATGCACGCAATATTGCCTTTATTCATCCTGTCAGTCACGAGCAGATATCCATCACCGCTCCTGTGCCCAACGATACACTCTGGCAGGCATTGGCTGCTCAAGTGGAAGCAAACAGATGACCCGAGAAAAGATTATTGATAGCACTTTCCTTGCAACCGGACTATTGGTGCAAGTGATAGTCTATACCCTGATGCCCGACAATCCATGGTCACTCGTCAGTGGCTTGTTAGGTATGTGCTCCGTCATACTCTGTTCTCAAGGGAATATCCTAACCTTCCTCTTTGGCTTCGGGCAGATAATCACCTACACCTACCTCTGTTACCTCGAGCGCTTCTATGCAGGCATTGCTATGAACGGATTCTATTTCGTAACGCAGGTCTATGGTGTCTTCTCTTGGCGAAAGCGGTTACAAACATCCGATAGCACGGTTGCTAATAGTATCATCACCACTCGCCGACTATCATTACCTACCCTACTCATTCTCATCTCTGCAGCCTTAGTAACATCTGCCTTAGTGGGATACATCCTATCTGCTTACACCTCCGACGGCAGCCCTTACCTCGATGCCTTCACCACCGTGCCTGCCTTAGTGGCACAAGTACTGATGATGTTGGCATATCGAGAGCAGTGGTATCTATGGTTCTTTATTGATATACTCTCCACTATCATGTGGCTTATTGCCGGCAACTACAGCATGGCTGCCTTATACACATTCTGGTGCATCAACTGCGTCTTCGGCTATGTTCGTTGGACCAAGCGACTAGAGTAATAGTTGCTAGTAAGAGGCAATCTTGATAGCGTTCTGCTCAATGCAGATAGTATAGACCCCCGACTGCACAAGTGGAATAATAGTCTCACTACTCGATACCGTGGTCTGATAGGCAAGACGCCCCAAGATATCGTAGACGCTAATCATATCGCCTACTGCAGTACCTTCCACATACAATGTATTATCACGAGTATAAACACGAACAGCACTATTGCCTACTATCGACGATGCCACTTGTGAGGTACGACGAACATCAAGCGAGTAGCCTGACTGCGTACCTGCTTGGTCGACAGTAAAGGTATACTCCTCATTCAATAGGTCAGCCACCACTGCACCATCATGAAGCAGATAGATGGCTTGTGCTGCATTTATCGTACTCTTATCAAAGTCGAGTGCTATCGTATATTCCCCTACCATAGGACAGTAGAGTGTCAGCGGGATATGCTGTGCCTTGGTATCAGGTATGGCTTGATACGCATACTCCGCCCCCGAAGCATCCAAGGTATAGAGTTGCGGCTTGGTATAGCATGCATAGAACTTTATCAAGTCGTCACCTATCTCATAATCAGCAGTAAATCGATCACTAACAAGCACACCCGCGTTATCGTCTTGACCATCAGGAGCACTAAGTGTAATCTCGGCATAGATAAGTGAGTCTCGAGTCATGTTACTACTTGGCGCAGCCGCAACCACTGAGTGGTCCGAACGATAATAAGTGAGCGTATTCGTTTGGTTCATACCATCTGTAGGGTCAATTGTCTGCACGAAATAGGCCTTAAAGGGATAGATAGGTACATTGGCTGCAAGTTGTTGCGTGTATGTCCGTTTGTCTGCACCATCAGGAACGGAGATATACACATTGTCCTTCTGCACTTGTTCGCCCGTCAGTGCATCAACATACCCCATCTTAAGACTGCTACTATTGAGTCCATGTTCGGCAGTACTCTCGTTAAGTATAGATATGTAAGGCGAGCCTACAAAGTTCCACCCATGAAAACGAGGTGCTGCTGTGAGATTACTTGCCCAACTATAGACAGAGGCCGTCTTGTAAGATGTATCCTCAATATAAGTACTCTCAGCCGTCGGAGTAAAATAGATCGATCGTGTTATTGACTCGTCTGCATAAGAGAGCGCAATGATATAGCCCACGCCAGTATGCAGTGTATCACTCGCGCCCATCATCTTCCAGTGCAGACCATCGTCCCCTGCAGCAGCGGTAGTCGCTTGCCGCTGACACTGTTCGCCATCGTAATACTTAATGCCCCAATCCGTACCAAATGTGCCAAGCGGTTGGTTATTCAAGTCACGAATATCGGCAATACAACAGTTGTATGGCAATGAGAAAGTGTACCAATAACGCCCATCAATGCGCTTGATATGCACCAACCGCTTGAACGTAACAGACGTCTGTGTAGTATTCGAGTTATTCGTGATAGCATAAGAGACCGAATCGTTCTCGGCATACATGTATAACGTATCAAATGCAAATGAGATATACGATAACAGTTTCAAGCCACTCTTGGCATACACATGTATATTGCGGAACGCCGCTCTACCACTTGTTTCGTGAGTAAGAATCGCTTTATCACGGATAACGATATCACAAGTGCTGCACACAGTTTCTGGTAAGTCCTCCGTAGCCAAGGCAATGGTTGAGGTATTCGTATTTATCACAATAGGCACTTTCACGCTGTGACTTGCTACCAATTGCCCATCCTTATCGGCTTTGAGTACGATATTAGAGCACGCAAGTGTGTCCAAGCGAGGTACCATAATCGTATACGAACCGTCCGTATTCTTCTGTGCGGCGATACTTATACTGCTAACAACTCCGTTATTGGTCGTCGGGATAACGGCATACACTGCATCGCAATTAATCGCACTCTTGACTCGTAGCGCCGTTTTATCCCAGTCTTCAACATATAGGTTCTCTGCGCCAATAGCACACTCAGTGCGATAGTCCGCATAGTCATAGTCTAACCGATAAAGATGAATAAGTCCGCCACCATCCTTTTGGTAGGTATAGAACCGTTCCGTAGTGGAAGTAGTGGCAAACCTAAGATAATAGATACTCTTATTGACATTGCGAATATCCACATAGCCATTGTTAAATGCCAATGTCCACTCACACTCCTTTTCAATACACTTAGTATCCCATCGTAAGTAATCACCCGATTTCGCTACAGTCGCAGTATTCACGCCAAGATAACAACTATCCTTGTCATAAAGGATAGAGTATCCATTCGTAGTCTTCGCTATGGTATATTGGCAAGGTGTTATTACGCTTGACGCTGCAATAGACTTCAATGTCGAATTATAACTCGCTGTAACAGACATAGCAACTCCATAGGTATTAGTATTCTTATTCCCTGCAGGCGATGTCATGATATAATGTTTGGTGGAGAGGTCATAGGCAATGAGATATTGACCGCACCAGTCTGCGGGTTCGTCAGTCAACAGGTAATAACTCTTAGTAGTCTGCTTCGTAGCAAACACAGCATAGAAAGTAGTATCCGAGGTAATCGGTATATTGGGCAGTTTAGTAAACAAGTCTGCAGGTCGCTCTTGCCCTGCAGAGAGACCCAAGTTCGATACACTCCACCCCATAAAAGTGTCCGCACAAGCACCGATAGCATCATTAGCAACGGCCGGTAAGGCTGTCACATAAGCACCTTTCTTCAACGTCTCTTGCGATACGATGGTTCGATTAACTATCCACTTGACCGTATAGGTAGACAGTACTCCTGTTGTAAAAGACAGACTACTACTTGCTTCCGAGTCCCTATATGTTAGCCCATCCGCAATAGCCTTAACGCTCCATGAATAGGTAGTCTGTTCGGCTAACGACGAGATAGTGCAATTATTGGTAGTCGTTTCTATCTGCTGACTATCCCCAGTAGGCGTAGTATAGGTCACTTGATACTTAGTAGCATTCGGCACAGCATCCCAACTCAATTGAACAGACGTCTCGTCTACCAACGAGGATGTCAAGTTTGTTGGTGTCGCAAGTGAGGGAAGCGATGCCGGATTAACGTATGTAACCACAATAGATGTCACATAAACCCGCTTCAATGTGGTCGCAACATAGATAGTGGACATTTCTGAGCCATCAAAGTTAAAAGAGCAATCAGTAGCCTCAGAATAGGAAAGTTTTGTAGAACAGGTAGTATTAGAAGTTGCTGACACACCACATACTATCTTAGAATCAACTAGGAAAGCATCTATCGCCCTTACTGTAACATTCGTTATCTTGTAAGCTTGGTTTAGAGTGAGTGTAAATTTACCATTACTACTACTGCTTCCTAATAATATACCTTTCTTGCCAAAATACGCAGTAGTAGAAGAAACAGAAGAACAATACTCTGCCCCACTCTCTACTTGTTCTAACAATGAAGTACCAAGAACCATTGTCCCATCACTCGAATTACACTTAAACACAATAGTGAAACTATCTCCCCATACACTTACAAGGCAGCAGAAATTGAATACTAGCAATAGGAAATAGAAGCGTGTTTTCATAAACAGGAGTGGCTATAGTTATACTATTCGAAGCATTGATTGTCGCATGTTTTACATTGTCTCCAACATTGCAATAGAGTCATTTATCTTAACCCCGCAAAGTTACTACTTTTTATGTAAAGCACCAAATCGCCATCCTGCACCACCAACAACCGCATCTATCAGCCTTCCCTACCCATATTCTAACAACAATTGCCGCAGTTTGTAGCAGTTTTGCTCGGGGTAATCAGCGGTTCCCTACGAGACAAATACAGTACATACACGGTTGATACACGGTAGATAGACTACACTACGCCATAAGAAGCCCGACCGAACAGCACGCCAAATAGCAATGCCAAAGGTCTACTGAAAGGAAGTAAAATCAGGTTAAAAGATAACTCAATTATCCTCAGATCGAGGAGATTCCTTGAGAATATTGAACCTCTTGGAGTACATAAAGAACTTACGAGCGAGGAAGTTCCATGCGAAGCAGATTACCGTCATAATGAGTTTGGAGATAAGGTAGTGTACCCCTACTTTTTCGGTAAAGAACCAAATACCTAACTCAAGGAACACCAGTCCCAGTCCGCCAATGATAAACACACCAGCAATCTCACCGGCACGCGATTTCGGTTCACCACGGAACACCAACCACTTGGCAATAGCATAGTTAGTGAGAGTACCCGTTATGAAACCTAACAGTGCCGCCACCAGATAGGGAATACCAATAATGTATGATGTTAGGAAATAGGTACCATAGTCCACAATGAAAGCCCCCACCGCCACAAAACAATAGCGGAACAGTTGCAGCCATATATTGTCCGTATCCCGACGAAAAAGGACGTCTATGAGTTGCTGGAATCGCATAAATCACTTGTTTTTTGTAGTAGTTGGGATCGCAAAATAGAGACAAACAGTAGTGAATGCCAACTTTATGGCTTGCAGCGGGAACCAGTTGCGGATGGTAATAGGGCTAGCAAAGGCCGTACTTCCACAATAGACAAAGCCCAACAGCAATATAACCCAGAACACTATTCGCTGCGAACGAGTCATGCTCCAATGTTTCCAACGAATAAGCATCGCTAATAGAGCACCAAACATCACAATCCATAGCACTAATTCAAGTGCAGGCAGTATGGGGTTGATATATTTCTCATAAAGAGGGTAAGACGGGTGTTGCTGAATATCCTCTGCGTCGATACCAAACCACACTTGCACTTCACGATTATCTGCGGGAATATCACTATAACTATTCACTAGTTCAAGGCAGTCAGGATAGAACACCTTAGCGGTATTATGCACTAAGTAATAGCGGCAGAACTCGATAGGATGTTGTTTGATAAGCCATTTGCCATAATCCGCATATATTCCGCCTCCCAACTTCGCCCATGCCTCTACATACGATACTCGATGCGTCTGCATATAATAAAAGAGATATTGTTTCAGCGGTGACTGTTTATCCCAAAGGAATGCAGCAGAAGCGATATGACCAGAGTCGGTCTTTTGACAGATATAGTCACGAGAAGCAAGACATGCTTCATGAAGAAACTGCATATTCTTTTTAGGAGCCTTATCCTCCTCTACAAATGGAAGTACATGCATACCATTATTTGCCCACTGCCAACCATCGAAGCCTGTCGAGAACTGTCTACGATGAGTAATCTCTTGCATATTATTGCAGATATTCTGATAAAAGAACAAACTGATAAGTAGTGTTCCTACTATGCCGATATATCTACAAGGTTTGTGAGGAATAAAGCATAGTATCGGCAACAAAACTGCAATAAAAAACATTCCTGAATAGCGAGTAAACAATGCCACAAAGAATGCTCCAAAATATAGCAGTAATGCACTATATGACCCCTCATTTGCAAGAACTATCAGCATAGCAATCATGAGAATCATCATACACCCGAATAGTGCATCAGACATGATAGCATTGAGCATATAGAAAGCAACCGGACTGGCAACAATAAAGACAGAGATAGTCCAGCGTAACCAAGTGGGATGTATAGGGAAATACCTTTTCAATGTTAAGATAAGCAGAGTGCAGCACAACGCATAAAGCAGCATCTGCACAATAAAGATGGAGAATATCGAAGTCGAGAATACATGTATCACACACAACCACTCCGAGAAGCCATAAGGGCGAAACACACTGAACTGTTCATCTATCGCTGCACGGAGATAGGTAAAACTGTCTGTCATAGCAGCAGGATAGGGATATGCTAAACGGATAACAATGTATCCTATAAGGCATATACCAAACACAAGAGCCCAATCCCATACCTGCGCTTTTGAGAAGCAGAAATGCCAAAAGGAGTTATTCCAACGACTGCGAAAGTCCGCATGAGAAGTGTTATTTGCTTTCATGATATTCTTTTTCGGTGTTAACGTTCCAGATATTATACTTGTCAGTGATGCCATTCTTGATGTTACGCACACACTCGAAAGCAGTCATCATAGAGTGGTCCATATTGTTATAGCGGTGCTGTCCGTTGCGCCCAAGACAATAGAGATTCGGGATAGTATCCAAGAAAGACTTGACCGTATCTAACTGATAGTAAGAGCCGTAGTAAGCAGGATATGCTTTCTTGACCCGTACATGGCAAGCATCAAGCACATCCTCTCTATTGATAATATCTATCTTGACCAACTCGTCGATAGCCATCTCGATAAAGTCCTCTTTGGACATATTCCAGAACTTGTCGCCCTCAGTGCAGAAGTACTCAAGACCAATCCACATCGTGTGCTCATAGTCATTCACAAGATAAGGTGACCAGTTATTGAACACCTGCAAACGCCCTATATGCACATCACGCTCCTGTATGTATATCCATGTATCAGGCACTCGGTGGTCATAAGTAGGTATCTTAGTCTGGTTCTTAATACGCAAGTCTTTGACACATAGTCCGACGGTAATGAAATCACGATACGGCAATTTAGTAGCAATATCCTTCACTTCTTGCGGTACTGCAATACCAGAGATAGCAGGAACGAGGTCCTTGATAGGCATAGTAGAGAGGAAATAGTCACAAGCAAAAGTCTGCTCAGTGCCATCAGCATTGCGGGCAACGACCGAGACTACATGGCTATTCTCAACATTAAGACGAACGACCTCATGTTGAAGGTATATCTCCCCACCCTGCTTACGAATATCGTCTGCTACAGTCTCCCATAACTGACCAGGTCCATATTTAGGATAGATAAACTGCTCAATGAGAGAGGTCTCTACATGCTTAGAGTGGATGCCCAATGCCCGTTGGAACATATCTTTCAGTACAGACAGAACACTCAAGCCCTTGACACGCTGACTACCCCAATCTGCACCTAACTTAGAAGGATGAACACCCCATACTTTCTCAGTGTATCCCTCAAAGAACATCTCATAGAGCGGACGGCCAAATCGATTGATATAGAAGTTCTCAAGAGAGGTCTCAGGTAGTTTGTGTATACACGACCTAAGATACCCAAAACCTGCACGCATCGTATTGGCAAAACCCATATTGAAGAAAGTCTCTTTCTTCATCGAGATGGGATAATCAAAGAACTTACGGAGGAAGAAAATACGGCTTACCCGATT
>CAYNMA010000038.1:0-3596 GCA_964398075.1 uncultured Bacteroides sp.
CAGATACAAATAAAAACCACAAAGCACTCAAAAAGTGGAGAAACATCCCAATTAGTAACAAAATAACGAAACGTGGAATTTTTAGAACATCCCTTTAGATTCAGGAGTTCCAAAGACACCACAAAGCCTCCTCTAAAAAAATATGGAGAGTATGAAAAAAACACAGCAAAGGATAATCCTGTATCTCAATGTGTTACGAGCAAAATATTGACAGTTGTCAATGGATTCAGAAAATTTCATTGACAGTTGTCATTGCAAAAAGAGCGTTTCTGTATTATCTTTGCAGTACAAAAGCAATTATTGGCAGGGCAACAACACAAAACACCCCGACTATTCCTTGAGCTCATGATAATCATAGCCAATGAAATCGAGCTTGCTGGGGACGCGGACGCCCTCGTCCGCGGTATTGTACAGTAGAGACGGTATTGAATACCGTCTCTCAAAATCAACTGTTTCAATAGTCAATGCTTT
Source organism: uncultured Bacteroides sp. (assembly GCA_964398075.1). Taxonomy (GTDB): domain Bacteria; phylum Bacteroidota; class Bacteroidia; order Bacteroidales; family Paludibacteraceae; genus Colicola. The sequence goes on from CAYNMA010000038.1 coordinate 472, forward strand.
ATATTTAATTGATGTCAATACGCCGCAGTCGTCCGTTTATAACATTCGATGCGCTTGCCGTGAATTATTGAAAGGGATATTGCACAAGTAGCACGGAATTTGTACCTTTGCCGATTGTTGCAGTAACAAGATATATAACGAACAGAATATAACGAAACGAACATGAGAAATAATCCTTTTATAACCAAGATAGTCCTTTTAGGAGCATTTTGCATCAGTAGTGTGATAGCATGGGCAGTGCCTGCCTCGCCAGAAGTATTCACCATCAAGCAGTCGGACGGCAGCGAGTTGCGCGTACGCCTCATTGGGGACGAATACGCATCGCACCTTATGACCGAGGATGGTTATGCTATCAAAGAGACCAACCGAGGCTATTGCTACCTTCGTTTCACAGAAGAAGGCAAGGAGCAGGTAACCACGATGTTGGCACATGATCAAGCCGTAAGACCCTCGAAGGAGGTCTCTTTTGTGAACACACTCAAGAAAGGTGTGGTAGAGTCAGCCGAGAAGCAGAACATACGCCGAGTTGCGCAACAGAAACAAGCGACATCGTCGTACCCGCTAACCGGTTCGCCCAAAAGTCTCACTATCTTGGTCAACTTCTCAGATATAAAGTTCACTATTGCTAATCCCCAAGAAGCCTACTCCCGCTTGTTAAACGAGAAAGGCTATTCCGATAATGGCGGTATTGGTTCGGCAAAAGATTATTTTGAAGCATGTTCGAATGGAGCATTCTCACCACAGTTCGATGTATATGGTCCTTACGACTTAGACGAGACCTGCGAGTACTACGGTGCCAACTCGGGCAACAGCAGCAATGTGCATGCACGAGAGATGATCATCCAAGCCTGCACAAAGGCGTATGAGGCAGGCGTCGACTTGTCGCAGTACGACACCGACAATAATGGCACCGTGGACAATGTGTTCGTCTATTATGCTGGTCACAACGAAGCCGAAGGTGGTGGCGACAACACCGTTTGGCCTCACCGTTCGATGATATCGAACTCACCTAAATATGGCGATGTACGCATCTACGACTATGCCTGCACCTCGGAGTTACGCGGCAGTCGTGGTAGCCAGATGTGCGGTATCGGCACTTTCTGCCACGAGTTCGGACATGTATTAGGACTGCCCGATACGTATGACACCGACAACTCGTATCGTTACACCGTGGGCAATTGGTCGATCATGTGCAGCGGTTCGTACAACGGCAACGGCAAGACACCTCCTGCCTACACGGCTTATGAGCGTTTCATGCTGGGTTGGCTCACGCCGGTGCAGTTGACCGAAGCAGGGCGATATACCTTAGCGCCACTGAATACCGGCAACACGGCTTATCTTATCTGTTCAGGTACGCATAACCTATCGGGCAGTAATCCAAGTCCTAACGAGTTCTTGCTGTTAGAGAATAGGCAGTTTGTGGGTTGGGACTCCTACTCTACTTCCCTTGCCGGATCGGGCATGCTGATATGGCATATCATCTATAACGCCTCATCATGGTCGAACAACACATTGAACAACGATACGCAGTTGCGCTATTACATCGAAGCAGCACATGGCGGAACACAAACAGCCTCGCTGGCAAGCGACCCATTCCCTGGAACGAAGAATGTAACGCAGTTTAGTCCGAAGTTGGTTGACGGCACTATCCTCTCGCCATTGTTGGATATACAGGAGTTAGGAACGGATATATCGTTTGTCTACAAGAACGACGGCGTGCAGAAGTTCTTGTTCTATCCCAATGCGTTGAACGAGTTCGTGTCATACTACGACAACAGCACCCGCAAGTCGATGCCCGACATGCAGCAAGTGGTACTGCAAGGTATGTCGCTCGACCCAGAAACGGCTGTCAGTGTAACGAGTAAAGACGGTTTTCAGTTGTCGCTCGACTCCACCAAATGGAGCACCACGCTTAGTCTGTCGGTCAATACCGATTCGACAATAGACCAAACTCTCTTGATTCGGTATAACCCACAGGCGATGAAATGTAACACCATCACGAGCAGTATCACCGTTCGTCAAAACAACAACATGGAGATACTGTCGGTGAGCGGCAGTTCGCAGCGCCCTACCTATATAGCGGAGCCATTGTTTACCGACTTCACCAATGTGACGCCTTATACCGCCATCGTCAACTGGGAGCCGCAGACCGATGCGGAAGCATATTACCTGACCGTCTATGAGTTAGAGGATAAGGAAAGCACCACGATGCAGAGTTTCGAGGAGTTCTCATCGGAAGTGGATATCATTGCCGAAGGGTGGTCGAGCAACTTCGCTCGCGTAACCAGCACGGCACACTCCGATGGCACGTATGCCCTTTGGTTCAAGGAGAACGATGAACAAGTGGAGACGCCTACTTATGTGCAGCCTGTGACCTCACTCTCGTTCTGGTATAACGCACTTACCTCGACCGATGAGTCGGTGGGTGTACTGACCCTCAAGGCATATAACGGCTCGGAGTGGCAAGATATCGACGAGATTGAGATATCCCGCACCACGCGTAAGCAGACCTATCGTGCCACCTTCGCCGATACCACCAACTATGTAGCCTTCCAGTTGAAGTATGAAGCATTAGGCGGCAATGGTGTGGCAGTAGATGCTTTCTCAGCTACCTGCAGCAAAGAGGCTGTCTATCTGTACAAAGGGCGTGAATGCGTGATAGAGAGTATGGATATCGAAGGAGTCGACCCAAGTCTATATACTTGCTATTACCTGAAGGACCTCACACCAGATAAGGATTATTACTGTCAGATACAGTGTAGCGAATCGAAGGGCTGCGAAGAACATCTCACTGCCATCTCGTCACCTGTCATCCTACATACCTTGCAGGGCGAAGAGGCGGATAGCAGAGTATTGACTATTGCTATCGATAATATCCATTATGAACGCCCAACGCATGTAGTGTATGTCCCTACAGCCAACAGCAGCAAGGAGATAGGAATCTACGACCTGCAAGGACACTTAGTCTATAGCAAGCAACTCACAGCGCAAGAGAACATCGTGGAGTTGCCTTCCGAACGCTTCATCCCAGGCAATGTGTATATCATCAAGTACCACGCCGTCGATTCAATGAAACGCAAAGACAAGGCTGTGAAGATCGTGTTCTAGGTCTGTGAAGATCGTAT
>CAYNMA010000038.1:3696-21218 GCA_964398075.1 uncultured Bacteroides sp.
TATATCTCCTGCTCGCTACGCTCACGAGAAATGAAGGTGATGAAAGACCTATATTTGGGGAGTTTCTGCACGACTTGTGGGAAGGGAATATATACCCTATCACACAAAGATAGCACCCTACTCTACATAGAGGACTAAGCCTTTGAGGTACTCGCCTTCGGGATGGTAGATATTGACCGGATGGTCTTGTGGTTGCGTGAGTTGGTGCAGGATACGGACTTTTCGTCCGGTCATAGCCGCAGCCGAGAACACTGCCAAACGGAACATCTCCTTATTGATGACCTGTGAGCAAGAGAAGGTGAACAGTAGTCCACCTTTGCGGATACGTTCTATGGCTTTCGCATTGAGGCGTTTATACCCTTGCAGCGCATTACGGATAGCCTCACGGTGCTTTGCGAATGCCGGTGGGTCGAGAATGATGAGGTCGTAGGTATCGGTAGTGGTATCGAGAAACTTAAAGGCATCTTCCGTGAAGGCAACATGTCGGTCGCAGTTCGGGAAATTACGCTCTACATTACGGTTGACTTGCTCTATAGCCAATGCCGAACTATCTACTGAGTGTACTTTGTGTGCGCCACCGCGCAGAGCATAGACAGAGAAGCCACCCGTGTAGCAGAACATGTTCAGCACATCCTTGTCTTTGGCATATCGCTCTACCAAGGCACGGTTCTCGCGTTGGTCAACAAAGAAACCCGTCTTTTGTCCCCGTAGCCAATCGATACCGAATATCAGTCCGTTCTCGAGGGCTTCGCACGAGGAGACATCGCCAATGAGATAGCCATCTTCTCGATCTTCGAGTTGCGCCTTATAGGGCAGAGTACCTTCCGACTTATAGTAGACATTATGCACCGTAGGCATGAGTTTGACAATAGCCTCAGCTATCTCTTTGCGCCAGAGATGCATACCTACGGAATGGGCTTGAACGACTGCGGTGTCGTTGTATATATCCACCACCAACCCAGGCAAGAAGTCACCTTCGCCGTGTACGAGACGGAAGGTAGAGTTATTGGGTGAGATGAGTCCTAACGACTGCCGCACTGCGAGTGCTTGTTGCAACCTTGTCTCCAAGAAATTGGCAGGCAAGGTATCGGTCATAAACTCCAAGATACGGACAGCGATACTGCCTACTTGATAGTGCCCAACACCCATCTTGTGTCCGTAAGAGTCTTTCACTAAGACTATTTCACCTTCTTGGGGTTTGCCATCGATATGTGCGATAGCACCTGAGAATACCCATGGGTGAAAACGCAGGATAGACTCTTCTTTATGTGGTTTGAGATAGATAGTATTCATTTTGAATCGGTATGTTCTTTTGCAGCACGACGCTGTTCGATTACTTCTTGTTGGTGTTGCCGTTGCTGTTCGAGGTCTGCCTGACGTAGAGCCAGATACTCTTTCCTTGGCAGTTTCTGTGTTTTTTGCAACTGTAGATAGATGAGCAGCGTTGCCCATGCATCGGTAGCAGCATAGGATGCCTGTTCGGCAGTGAGCGCAACTGTTTCCCAGTTGGTCAACTGTTGCACCTTGGAGATTTTCCAATGGAAGACGATGGCGAACATCTTCTGCAGTCCGAGGTCGAGTATTCCATAAGAAAGCACTATCCGCTGCAAGTCAACACAGTTGGCAGGATTGAAGGATCGAAGTCGTTTAAGTCCGATAAGGTCGTCTTTGAAGGCAAGTCCCACTTTCTTTATGTCGGGATTGGCAAACAGTTCTGCCATCTTAGGCGTGAAGCCTACTTGCAACAGTTGAAAGAGATAGCACCGCTCTAAGGTGGCTATCTGCAGCAGAGCGGTGGGATGGTGTTCGCCTTTGTTGAAGGTAGGACGGGTCTCAGTATCGACACCGACGATGGTCTGCTGCTCGAGATAGGAAATAGCATCATCGGCAGCGCTGTGGGTGTTGACGATAATGACTTCGCCTTTGAAAGAGGCAATCGGCAGTTCATTTACCTCTTCTTTGGTTATGCGTGGCTGAAAATGTTGTATCGCTTTCATTGCGTTAGAGGTTCGGTTCGTTGTCTTGTTGTTTGAGTTGATAGTCAAGCCAAAGGACATGTAGGGCTCGTAGGGCATTAAGCAGTTTCTGTCCCCAGTGTTCACGAAAAGACTGTAGACAGATAGCGAGTGCATCGTTTCGCACGGTCTCGTTGTCTATTTGGTAGTTCGCCACGAAGTTCTTCAACTCTTGATAGATATCGGCAAGGTTCTCGGATATAAAGGCCGTGATAGGTTCATCGGAGTAGCGCATGTCGTCAACGAAGACCTCGAGATAGGAGTCGTCTGTACCAAGTTGGTCTTTGATATCATTTGCCACCATGTTGTAGTCTTCTTCAGTCACAAAGTCCTGCAAGTAGTCGTCGGACTGTTGCTCAAGCTGTGGAAGCAAGTGCGCCTTTAGATAGAGCAAAGGCAAGAGCCGACAGAGTTTCTCTACTAAGTTGAATTGCTCTTCCTCGGAGGCATGCTCAAGCAAGAGACATGTCTGTGCCGCTACTTGTACGAAGTCCAATGCACCTTGACTGTATATTGTGTTGTTGTTTCCCATACTGTTGTGTTATTATAATGCATTTTTTAGGTCGAAATACATTACTCTCGTCCGTTGTCCTGCATCTTTTGTCGTTAGGAACTTAAAGCCATGTTTCTCATAGAAGCCAAGTGCATTATCATAGGCATCTACTGTAATAAATCGGCAACCTGCATATTGTTCTCGTTGTATATAGAGATATTGGACAAACTGCAATATCTGCGATCCATACCCTTTGTGGCTATATTTTTCAGATACCGCTAAGCGACCTATCTTGATTGCGGGATAACTCTTACGGCGTTTGTTATTTTTTATCAGTCTATTGACACGATTCCAAATACTTTTCTCTTCCTCGTCCATCAAGATTCTATCATTGAGCAAAGAAAAGTATGCAGCACATTCATCCTCCTCAATGAGGTATGTAACAGCCAAAAGGGAATCGGTATAGTTTTTTGCGTCCGAGAACAAAAAATCGTTCAAGTCATTATCCTCGCTATGAAATGGCTTAATCTCTGTATCTTGCGAAAGTTTGAGTATGCGCATAAGGATATATCACAGCGAGAAAGTGGCTGCGTGTTTGAAGACCTCGAAAGTGCGTTTCATTTGGTCTTTATATTGCTGCGAGACAGGCGACGGTGTGTACATATTCTGCACAAACCTCTCAGCATCTTTCCCTGTTAACACAGGAGTCTCTTTAATTGGTCTTGCCATAGATATCCGTTGTTTACTAATTTATAGTGCAAAGGTATGGGTTTATTTTTGGATATGCAATAATACAAGATAAAATCATGCGCACCTACCTTCACTTTTGCATTCGACGCTCCACTACAAGCATTCTTCTTGATTATTTTTCGAGTCAGCATTTTACTGGATTATAGTTTGTTATTGCGAAAATAAGGACGTGCGTCCTCATACCCCGAAATTTTAGGGACGAGCGTCCTTGACAAACGGGCGTTTGTGTATTATCTTTGCAATGTTTATTGGTTTAGGGGTTTAGGAGTTCAGGAGTTTAGGAGAAGTTGAAATGGTTAATGTTGGTATAGAAGTTTATTGTATTTATGATGTATTTTTCGGGTTTAGGGTTGGGAAAAATTGAGATAGTATTGCGAGATTGGTAAATAAAGAGTACCTTTGCGCGATTTTTCGAGTAAAAGTAATTAACAAGGAAGTAATGCTTCCTATAAAAGAAAAGATCTAAATGAATATTGTTAAGAAGGAGATTGCCCTCCCAGATGGTCGAGTCATCACATTGGAGACCGGCAAGTTGGCAAAACAAGCCGATGGTGCAGTGATGGCGACGCTAGGCAACACGATGGTGCTTGCCACAGTCTGCTCCGCAAAGGATGCAGTTCCTGGTACGGATTTCATGCCGCTTACCGTAGAGTACAAAGAGAAGTTTGCTAGTGCAGGTCGTTTCCCTGGTGGGTTTACCCGTCGAGAAGGTAAAGCATCAGATTACGAGATTCTGATTGCTCGTTTGATTGACCGTGCTCTTCGTCCATTGTTCCCTGCTAATTATCATGCAGAGACATTCGTTAATGTAACCCTTTATTCCGCCGATGGCATCGATATGCCTGAGTCTGTCGCTGGTTTAGCTGCCGGTGCTGCTTTAGCATGTTCGGATATACCTTTCGATGGTCCTGTATCGGAGGTCCGTGTTGCTCGTGTCAATGGTGAGATGGTCATCAACCCATCGTTTGAGCAGTGTGAACAAGCCGACCTCGAGTTGATGGTGGCTGCTACCTACGACAACATCATGATGGTTGAGGGTGAGATGAAGGAGGTTCCTGAGTCGGTTATGCTTGAGGCTATCAAAGCTGCTCACGAGGCTATCAAGCCACAATGCTTGGCTATCAACGAGATGATGAAGGCTTACGGCAAGGAAGTGAAACGTGAGTACTGCCACGAAGTAAACGATGACGAATTGAAGCAAGCCGTACATGACTTCAGTTATGCTCGTGCTTATGCTCAGGCTACTTCGGCTGATACAGATAAGCATCACCGTGAAGCCATGTTCTCACAGATATGCGAGGACTTCAAGGCAGAGAAGGCTGATTATATGGCTCAGCGTGCTGAGGCTCTCGGTATTGATGTAGACGAGATTGCTGCTATGGTAGACCGTTACTATCATGATGTAGAGAAAGAGGCTATGCGTCGTGCCGTTCTTGATGAGGGCAAGCGTCTCGATGGTCGTAAGACTACCGATATCCGTCCTATCTGGTGCGAGGTTAGTCCACTGCCAGGTCCTCACGGTTCGAGTATCTTTACTCGTGGTGAGACTCAGTCGCTCTCCACAGTTACTCTTGGTACAAAACGTGACGAGAAGATGGTGGATGAAGCACTCATTCAAGGTTCGGAGCGTTTCTTATTACACTATAACTTCCCACCGTTCGCAACAGGTGAGGCAAAGGCTCAGCGTGGTGTAGGTCGTCGTGAGATTGGTCATGGTAACCTTGCATGCCGTGCATTGAAGAACATGATACCAAAGGACTTCCCTTATAGCGTACGCGTTGTGAGCGATATATTGGAATCGAATGGTTCCTCTTCGATGGCTACCGTATGTGCTGGTACGCTTGCTTTGATGGATGCCGGTGTACCTATCAAGAAGCCTGTTAGTGGTATCGCCATGGGTATGATCTCCGAATTGGTAGACGGTAAACTCAACTATAAGATTCTTAGCGATATCCTTGGTGATGAGGATCACTTGGGTGATATGGACTTCAAGACCACGGGTACTCGTGATGGCTTGACGGCTTGCCAAATGGATATCAAGGTTGACGGTTTGAGTTACGAAGTGTTGGAGAACGCTCTTGCACAGGCTCACCAAGCCCGTATGTATATTCTGGATAAGATACTCGAGACTATGCCAGCTCCTCGTGCCGACATCAAGCCTCATGCACCTCGTATCACTTCGTTCATTATCCCTAAGGATATGATCGGTGCAGTGATTGGCCCTGGTGGAAAGATTATCCAAGGCATACAGGCAGAGACCGGTGCAGTTATCTCTATCGATGAGAACGAAGAAGGTGGCAAAGTGGAGATTGCAAGCAACAACAAGGAGTCAATGGACGCTGCTATTGCTAAGATTAAGGCTATTGTAGCCCTCCCAGAAGTTGGCGAAGTGTATGAGTCGACCGTTAAGTCGATTATGCCTTATGGTTGCTTCGTTGAGTTCATGCCTGGCAAAGAGGGTCTGCTTCATATCTCAGAGATTGACTGGAAACGTTATGACACGATGGAAGAGACTGGCATCAAGGAAGGCGACAAGATAACCATCAAGTTGCTTGAGATTGATGAGAAGACCGGTAAGTTCAAGTTATCGGCAAGAGCTCTCAAGGAGAAACCTGAGGGATATGTAGAGCTAGAGCGTCGTCCTCGTCCAGAACGCGGAGATAGAGGTCCTCGTCCAGAACGCCGTGGCCCTCGTCCAGAGCGTGGAGAGAGAAGACCTCACCATGACTCAGACAACGAAGACAGCTGCAGATTGCATTAATTCTCGTGCTATGTTGATAAGAGAAGACTCCGTGCGAAAGTACGGAGTCTTTTTGTTCACTGCGTTCGTGTCAAGGCGGGCGTTTGCATAGTTGTGGGAAATGTTGTAATTTCGCAGGCGAAAAGAATGGCTACATTGTAGGCTGACAGTTGACTGTTTGTCGGCAGTTTTATTATTAAGGCTATGATGTGATTGTTAGCAAGTATATGGAAAAGAGAGTTACTATATTGGCGATAGAATCGTCGTGCGATGATACGAGTGCGGCGATAATACGCGATGGTATATTGCTGTCGAACGTGACGGCAAGTCAGAAGGTTCATGAAGAGTACGGAGGTGTAGTACCCGAGTTAGCAAGTCGTGCACACCAGCAGAACATAGTGCCTGTGGTAGATGCGGCACTGCGTCGAGCATCCGTTCAAAAAGAGGAATTAAGTGCTATTGCCTTTACTCGTGGTCCTGGCTTGTTGGGTAGCCTATTGGTTGGAACAAGTTTTGCCAAGGGTTTGGCTCTTAGTCTTGGTATTCCGTTGGTGGATGTAAACCACTTGCAGGGTCATGTGATGGCGCATTTTGTAAGTGAGGGCAAGGCTGACGAACATCATCCGAGTTATCCTTTCTTATGTTTGTTAGTAAGTGGTGGTAATAGCCAAATCATCTTGGTGAAGGCTTTCAATGACATGGAGATTATTGGGCAGACGATAGATGATGCTGCCGGCGAGGCATTCGACAAGTGCGCCAAAGTGATGGGACTCCCTTACCCAGGAGGTCCTTATATCGACCGTTTAGGTAAAGAAGGTAATGCAGAGAATTTTCAGTTTGCCAAACCGAACATTGCAGGATATGACTACAGTTTCTCGGGATTGAAGACTTCGTTCCTTTACTTCCTACGGGATAGACTGGCAGAAAACCCTCACTTCGTTGAGGAGAACCAAAAGGACTTGTGCGCCAGTCTGCAGAAGACGGTTATTGATATCTTGATGAAGAAAGTACGCTTGGCAGCCAAAGACTTGGGCGTAAAACAAGTGGCGGTAGCAGGTGGCGTTAGTGCCAATAGTGCACTTCGTCAGGCGTTCATCGATTACGGTAAGCGGTATCATTGGGAAGTGTTTATTCCTCCTTTCTCTTACACTACGGACAACGCTGCGATGATTGCGCAGGCGGGTTATTACAAGTACTTAGCCGGTGAGTATTGTCCTTTAGAAGCCGTTCCTTTTGCTCGCACCACTATAGGCAATGAGTAGCAGTTGGCGGGATAACAAGATTATTCGCAGTTTGGCACCGTATCAGGATGTCATTCTCTTTGTTGTAGCATTGCTATGTGCTAATTACTTCTGGAAGTTCACAATAGTAGCCGATGAACATGGTGGACCTGTACACTGGTTCGGTTGGGACATCTCGGCTCCGTTCGATTTCTTGTCGGCTCATGTAGCAAAGGTTTCCTATTGGTTGATTCATCTCTTTCGAGACACGGTGCACTACTACGAACCATATTATATCCACTTCGATACAGGTAACGGCGTGTCTATCGTGTGGAGTTGCACAGGGTTGAAGCAGAGTTTTATTTGGATAGTGATAATGCTTGTGGCTCGTGGTAGTTGGAAGCGTAAGGCTTGGTTTATCCCTTTGGGACTGGTCTGCATCTATGCGTTTAACATCCTACGCATCACGATAATAGCCATGATAGTGGAGCATCATGTCGAACTCTTCGATCTCTTTCATGCCTATATCTTTAAGTACCTATTCTACTTTATGCTGTTTATGCTGTGGGTATGGTGGGCAGAGAGACTCTCAATTAACAATTAACAATTAACAATTAACAAGCATAGCGGATCTGCACGGCTATGATTTTGTTGTTGGTATGTCGGTTAAATGTATCGGCCGGTGAGGGATGCAGGGTTATTACGGAGGTCATCGGCAGTGCCTGTAGCCACTACTTGTCCTCCTGCTCGTCCGCCTTCGGGTCCCATATCAATCAGATAATCACATGCTCGGATGACATCGAGGTTATGCTCGATGATGATGACCGTATTGCCACGGGAAGTGAGTTCTCGCAATACGGAAAGCAGCACCCGTATGTCTTCAAAGTGCAGCCCAGTGGTTGGCTCATCGAGGATATAGACAGTGTTACCGGTATCTTTTCGTGCGAGTTCGGTAGCAAGTTTCATACGCTGACTCTCACCACCCGATAGGTTCGTGCTACTCTGTCCGAGACGGATGTATCCGAGTCCGACATCTTGTAGGGTTTTTATCTTGTTGAGTATAGCCGGTTGTGCTTCAAAGAACTCGACGGCTTGGTTGACGGTCATGTCGAGTACATCGGCAATACTCTTACCCTTAAAGCGTACCTCGAGCGTCTCTTTGTTATACCGTTTGCCTCCACACACTTCGCAAGGTACATAGACATCGGGCAGGAAGTTCATCTGTAGGGCTTTGTAGCCGTTGCCCGAGCATTCCTCACAACGACCGCCGGCAGTATTAAAGGAGAAGCGTCCCATCTTCCAGCCTCGTATCTGCGACTCGGGTAGTTGGACATAGAGTTGCCGTATGTCGGTGAAGACGCCGGTGTAGGTAGCAGGATTGCTTCGAGGGGAACGACCGATAGGACTTTGGTCGACGCATACTACCTTGTCGATATGCTCGAGTCCCTCTACTCGTTCGTAAGGGAGCGGTGCTTGTAAGGAACGGTAGAAGTGCTGACTAAGCAGCGGATATAGGGTCTGATTGATGAGGGTCGACTTACCTGATCCGGAGACGCCGGTGACGCATATCATTCGGCGCAGAGGGAAAGCGACATCGACATGCTTGAGGTTGTTGCCGGTACAGCCATAGAGCCGCAACCAATCCGCACCTTCCAAGGAGAGGGTGTTATCGGCTTTCGGAATCGACAGTTTGCCGTTGAGGTATTGGGCAGTGAGGGTATCGGCTTTGAGCATCTCGGAGGGCGTTCCCTCAAAGACAACCTTTCCGCCGAGTCGCCCTGCTCGTGGTCCGATGTCTACTATATAATCCGCCTCGCGCATCATCTGTTCATCATGTTCCACCACTACGACCGTGTTGCCGAGGTCACGCAGTTGGCGCAAGGAATGGATAAGGCGTTCGTTGTCCCGTTGGTGCAGTCCGATACTGGGTTCGTCGAGGATATAGAGGACATTGACCAAGCGAGAGCCAATCTGCGTAGCGAGTCGGATACGCTGATTCTCACCACCCGATAGGCTATCGGAGGAGCGTGCAAGCGAGAGGTACTGCAGTCCGACATCGACCATAAACTGGAGCCTTGACCGTATCTCACGGAGTATCTCGTGGGCTATGAGTTGTTGCTTCTTGTTCAGTTTTTCCTCAATATTGTCGAGGTACTTCATTAGGTCGACAATGTCCATATCACATAGTTCGGCAATGTTCTTGTCGCCTATACGATAACTGAGGGCTTCTTTAGACAGGCGCGCGCCATGGCATTCGGGGCACTCAACATCCACGGAGTACTTGCGGACCCATCGCTGTTCCTCCTCGGAGGCAGCGTTCTCCTGCTGTATCTCGAGGTAGCGGATGATGCCTTCGTAGTGGCTATTGCTCAATGCAACTCCTGCAAGGGAAAACGGGAAGTTGTCTTCGGAACCGTTCATGAGTTCGTTGACGGCTTCTTCGGGTAGTTGCTTGAAAGGGGTATGAAGCGTGTAGTCTCCATACTTGTTTAGGATGAGTTCTATCTGCTCAAAGATGGCGGATTTGCGGGCTTTGCCTAATGGTTCGATGGCACCTTCGGCAATGGATAGAGAGGTATTGGGGACAATCTTATCGACATCTACTTTGTTGACGACACCGAGTCCTTTGCAGCATGGGCACGCACCTTGTGGGGAGTTGAACGAGAAGGTGTGGGGTGCGGGATCGGCATAGGAGATGCCCGTGGTAGGGCACATGAGGGTGCGGGAGTAGTACCTCGGTTTGACGGGATTGTTGGACTGATCGTAGTCGACAATCATGATGACGCCTTCGCCTTGCTGCATGGCTTTCTCGATGGAGTCATGTATGCGTTGGCGGTCGATATCGTTGTGCTTAGCGGAATCGGCTTGTGGAATCTTGAGGCGGTCAACGACCAGTTCGATGTTATGTCGCTTATAGCGGTCGAGTCGCATGCCTGCGGTAATCTCTTTGACTTCATCATCGATGCGTACATAGACGAAACCCTTTTTACGAAGGCGTTCGAAGAGTTCTTTATAGTGACCTTTTCGTCCTTTGACGAGCGGTGCAAGGAGTAGTACTCGTCGACCAGCGTATTCGTTGACGATGAGTTCAAGTATCTGATCGTCAGTGTAATGGACCATGGGTTCACCGGTGAGGTAACTGTAGGCGATACCTGCGCGTGCGTAGAGGAGTCGGAGGTAGTCGTATATCTCTGTGGTGGTGCCAACGGTGGAACGAGGGTTGCGGTTGGTGGTGTGTTGGTTGATGGCAATGACTGGACTGAGACCGGTTATCTTGTCAACATCGGGTCGCACACGACTGCCAAGGAAGCCTCTGGCATAGGAGGAGAAAGTGTCGATATAGCGCCTTTGACCTTCGGCAAAGAGCGTGTCGAAAGCAAGACTTGACTTGCCGCTGCCGGATAGACCCGTGATGACGGTTAGGGCGTAACGGGGTATGCGAACGTCAATGTTTCGGAGGTTGTTGACTCGGTCTCCGGTGACTTCAATCCATGAAGAGAATGGCTGTATGTCGGGTTTCTTGTCCGTGATGGTGCTGTGTGAATTAGGTTGCAAAGATAGGAAAGATTTCTGGATGGTGCAAGAGGGGTGCGGCGGGAGAATTAACAATTAACAATTAACCTTTAACAACGGGGGTTGATGGATTGGATTTTGAGACGGTTGGGTCTTTTGGCGGATTCGAATGGGGGTGTTTTGGCATTAAGTTTTGCATTGGTATTTGTTAATGGTTTGTGGTATGTTTTTGGCTATTTAGTGGAGTATGGGTTGGGTTTTGTAGGGGTTCAGGTAGGTTTTTGTGAGGATTTTGGGTCGGCGAAAGCAGGGAGAAAGTAGGGAGAAAACAGCATAAGGTAAGCTGTATCTACCGTATATCTACCGTGTATCTACCGTGTTTGATTCGTCATAGGCCGCAGATAGGCTCGGGACAGGGTCGGGACAAGTGGGGGATGAGCTGGGTATGGATTCGAGATCGGGTCGTGATATGTTTCTTTAAGAATTGAGAGGGTTAGCTTTTAGAATTAAGATTGGGGGCTTATTTATGGTATTTTGATGCGGCGAGGGCGGAATTATGGGTCGATATTTGCATAATATAGAAATAAGGTATATCTTTGCAGGTATTAAGTTGCAGTCGGTGTACCTTGGGGGTTTGGAGGGAGTTTGGAGGGAGTTTGGAGGGGGATTGGAGGGGGTTTCTACGGGATTGGTTTTGAGTAGTTACGGGGACATCGGGGTGACGGTTTAAGGAGTATTCGAGCAATGAAGCGTATTGTGTACATATTGTGTATCGTATTGACCTGCAGCCTCTTGGTGGTGGGTATGCTCTTCATGCTCATCCGTAGCAGCAAGGTGCAGACAGCGATGCTGGAGGTCGTGGCGAAGGAGTTGTCGCGTGGGCTTCAGGCTGAGGTGCACATCGGCAAAGCGGACTACAGGCTCTTCAATAAAGTGGCTCTTGGTGACATCTATGTCGGTGACCAACAAGGAGATACGCTGCTTTACACTCGCAATGCGGTGGCTGAATTCGACTTCAGAGGCTTCTTTAAGAAACGGGTTATCTTCCGTGAGGTGACGCTGGAGGACGCTTATATCAACGTTTATTCGGTTGATTCGGTGCGTAAGAACTACGACTTTCTGCGCGTGTTATTGCCTGAGACTAAGGGAAATACGCCTCCAATGATCGAAGTGAAGAACGTGAGCCTCAGCAATGCCCGTGTTCGTTGGGACGACTGGTATGCGGGGGGCGTTCAGGCTGCGTTGGCGCTGAATCACTATAGCACGGACTCTCTGGACGCTGAGGTTGACCACTTGGAAGGTACTGTCTGGCAGCGAGATAGGTCGTTGACGCTGTCTCGTGACTCGTTCCGCTTGGAGGAGCTGCAGGCTCGGTTGCTGATGACGGGCGAAGGCGTGCGCATGCCTCAGATGCAGGTTCGACTGCCGCACTCGGAGTTTACGACGCAGACGGTGCAAGTGGCTTTTCCGGCTGCGGGATTGAATCGGCAGACGCTGGGCGATGTCGGCGTGGCGTTGGAGATAGACAAGGCGGTGCTCTCGCCGCACGATATAGGTCTGTTCGTTCCGGCGTTGGGGAAGATTACTGGGGGTATCTCGCTCTCCGGCAGCATCGAGGGCAAGGTGAGCCAACTGCATGCTAAAGACCTCACAATCAGTTACCAGCAGTACTCGTTGCTGAAAGGCGATGTGTCGATTGTAGGCTTGCCAAATATCGACAGTGCATACCTTGCGGCTGACTTGCAGGACCTTACTCTGCACAAGGCGTTGGTGCAAGACTTCGTGTCGGATATGCAGAACAGGCCGTATCAGTTGCCTCGTTCGTTGGCGCAACTGGGCGTGGTGCACTACAAAGGTACGCTGCAGGGACGGATTGACAGCCTTGACCTGTACGGGGTGTTCACATCGAAGTTGGGGTCGATATCGACGCAGGGTTCGCTTCGGACAGTGAATCGCATTGAGGACCTCTACTTCAAGGGCGTGGTGCAGACCAAGCGGTTCCGCTTGTCGCCTCTGGTGGGTAGCAAGAAGGTTGGGAACGTGTCGCTTCGGGCACAGGTGGACGCGCACACGGGAATCGACCATCCGATGCACGGGAAGTTGTGTGCGACCGTCTCGGCTATCGAACTGAACGGGTATAACTACAAGAATATTCACATCGATGGAGCCTATTCGAAGCATAAGTATGAGGGCATCATTCGCATCGATGACCCAGCGGTTGGGCTTCATTTCGACGGGTTAGTGGACCTGCATAAGCGTCTGCCTATCATCGACTTCGACCTCTGCCTCGACCGGTTGCACTTGGGTGAGATGGGTCTCTCGAAGCGGTATCCCGAATCGGACCTACGGGGTTGCGTGTCACTCGACATTGTGGGCAATCGGCTGGACAACATCAACGGTACGCTTGCTATCGATACGCTCTCGTTTACCAACAAGGACAAGACGCTGTATATGCAGTCGCTGCGCATCATTGCGGAGACTGGTAATCAGCGACCTACGAACTTTAAGATACAGTCGGACTACCTCAATGCGAACATCTCGGGGCAATATAAGTACAGCCAACTGCCGACCATCATAAAGCGTCTGCTGATGCAGTACCTACCTCGTCTGCTCTCCGAGGACGAACGCAAGGCGATAGCACAAAGTCCGGCGACGAACGACGTTCAGTTCTATGCGTATTTCAAGAACCTTGACCTCATCAGCGACGTGCTTGAGTTGCCTATCTCAATACCCGACCTGCCGACTATCAAGGGCTTTATCTCGGAGCCGCAGAAGAAGTTTGCGCTGCAAGTGTTGGTGCCCACCATCGTTAAGGGTGAGAAAAAGATTGACAATGTGGCACTTAACCTCGACAACCGTTCGAGTCAGATCAACCTTGCGGCGCAGATGCAGACCTATGCCGGCGACACTCCGGCGGGCGAAGCCATTGGTGACTTGCAGTTCTATCTCAAGTCCATTGCGCGCAGCGACTCGGTGACCTTCAACCTCGACTTCGCAAACCCCAAGGAAGAGAAGACAAAAGGTGCGATACGGAGCGTGACTCGTTTCTCGCAGTATGCGGGTAAGTCGCTCATCGACTTGCACTTGCTGCCATCGCAGATACTATTGTCCGACTCTGTCTGGACCATCTCCGATGGGCACGTCAAGTATGCGATGGCGGATACATCCCTTCAGGTACAGAATTTCCGATTGGGTAATGCGCATCGGTACATCTATGCACACGGCATCGCCAGCAAGCGCAGTGAGGATTCTATCCACTTCGATATCAGTGACTTCCCGCTCGATTATATCTTGGACTTCACCGAGGCGAAGGACGTCATCTCATTCGGTGGGCGACTGACAGCCGAAGGTGCCGTTTACAGTCTCTTTAGCACACCGATGCTTCAGGCTGATGCACGGATGGATAGCGCCTGCATCAATGGTCAGTTTGTGGGTGACGCTATTGCCACTGCCCGTCTGAACCGCGAGGAGAAGACCATCGATATCTTTGGGTCGGTGGTAGAACATGGCGACACGGTGGCTGACATCACGGGTATTGTGGCGCCGCTGAACAATCAACGATGGGATCTGTATATCGACGCCGACTCTGTGAACCTCGGTTTTATCAACTTCTGGACGAAAGGCATAATCGAAGACCTTCACGGGCGTGCCTTTGGCTCGGTGCATGTATACGGCGAGAACAGGAAGACTCATGTGACGGGTCGTGCCTTGGCTAAGGATGCGGGACTCGGTATCCCGATGTTGGGTACGCATTACTACTTCACCGACTCGGTTACGATGGACTACGGAAGCATCAACTTCTCGCATATCAAACTGCATGATGCCGAGAATAACCCACTCTATGTCAACGGTGTACTCAGTCACGACGGCTGTTTCAAGGACTTCCGTTACGACATCGACATCTCGTGCAACAACGCTTTGGTGATGGACCTTCCGCCTTCACGCAGCGATATGTTCTACGGCAAGGTCTATGGCACAGGGTCGGCGGCTATACATGGCGACCTCTACGAATGCCGTATATCCGCCGATGCGCAGACAAGCAACACCACCGAGTTCAGCCTCTCTATCGGCGGCGCAAGCAGTGCACACGACAACTCGTTCATCACCTTTGTCGATCATACGCAGCCCGTCAAGAAAGAGACAAAGCATTCGCACGAGGAAGAGACCAACACGAAGGTGTATCTCGACCTGCAGATTGAGGCTACGCCGGCCGCTAAGGTCAATATCATCATCGACCCGAAGACGGGTGACCACCTCGAAGGTAGAGGCGAGGGACACATCAAAGTGAAGTATGACATGGCTGCGGACGACATAAAGATTTTCGGTACGTACACTTTGCAACAGGGCTCGTTCTTCTTCACTTTCCAGAATGTCATCCGTAAGGAGTTCACTATTCGTCCTAACAGTAAGGTCATCTTCAGTGGCGATGCCGAGAACCCACAGATAGATGCCAGTGCACACTATTCTACCACCGCCTCGTTGCGCGACTTGTTCGGCTCCGACTTCTCGCAACTGTCGACCAATCGTACCTCCGTGCCCGTCAACTGTATCCTCTATCTCAAAGATTACTTGATGAACCCAGTCATCTCCTTTGGCCTCGAGTTGCCACAATCCGACGAGAGCGTCACGAGTCAGGTGAAGTCTATCATCAACACCGACGAGATGCTCATGCGGCAGATACTTTACTTACTGGTGTTCAATAAGTTCTATACACCTGAGTATCTGCAGACTACCACAGAGAATGTGGGTGTGAGCGAGACCTATTCGTTGCTCAGTTCAACCATCACCGGACAGATCAATAACTGGTTAGGCAAACTCACCAAGGACTTTACCGTGGGCTTTAATATCCGCACCGACGGCACGGGCTACGACGCCAGCCAAGAGTACGAGACGCAGTTCCAGTACCAACCAAACAACCGTCTGCTCATCAACGGCAACTTCGGTTACCGCTACAACGATATCAGCAACCAGCCTATCTTTGGCAACCTCGATGTGGAGTATATGCTTAGTCCGTCAGGGCATTGGCGCGCAAAAGCCTATACGCACACCGTCGACAAGTACTCGCTCAAGGAAGCGCACACGGTGCAAGGTGTCGGGTTGATGTTTAAGTACGACTTCGGTGGGCAAGGACGCAAGAGTAAAAAGAACAAGGTAGAGAATGACTCTACGCAAATAGTAAAGTAGAATATTATGTTAGTAAAGACCTTTGGCGCAGCCGTTTACGGTATCGACGCCGTGCCTGTTACCATAGAGGTGTATCTCACGCAAGGAACGAATTTCTTCCTTGTGGGATTACCCGACAATGCCGTCAAAGAGAGTCACGAGCGCATCTGTTCTGCCCTCAAAGTCAATGGCTATAAGATGCCCTTCAAACAGATCACCATCAACATGGCACCTGCGGATATCAAGAAGGAAGGTGCAGCTTACGACCTGCCTTTGGCTATCGGCATCATGGCTGCAGACGAGCAAGTGCTGTCCAACCGTCTGCATGAATACATCATCATGGGTGAACTCTCACTCGATGGCACACTCCAACCTATCCGTGGCGTACTGCCTATCGCACTCATGGCAAAAGAGAAAGGATATCGTGGTTTTATCCTACCCGCTGCCAATGCCGAGGAAGCGGCTGTGGTAGAGGGGCTGCAGGTCTATGGCATGGAGAACCTGCACGAGGTGGAGCAGTTCCTTAATGGCAAACTGGAGAAAGAGCCCGTCACTGTGGATATGCAGCAAGCCTTTGAGCGTCCTTCGCAACAGTTTGAACTCGACTTTGCCGACGTCAGAGGGCAAGAGAATGTCAAGCGAGCCTTGGAAGTGGCAGCCGCTGGTGGGCATAACATCCTTATGGTAGGTCCTCCAGGTGCAGGTAAGAGCATGATGGCGAAGCGCTTACCGAGTATCCTTCCGCCGCTCACGCTACAAGAGTCGCTTGAGACAACCAAGATTCACTCTGTGGCAGGTAATACAGGTCGAGATGTCTCGCTTGTTACGCAGCGACCTTTCCGCAGTCCGCACCATACGGTGAGCGATGTGGCACTCGTTGGCGGCGGTACAAACCCTATGCCTGGTGAGATTTCCTTAGCACATAACGGCGTTCTTTTCTTAGACGAACTGCCTGAGTATAAGCGCAGTGCACTCGAGGTCATGCGCCAACCACTTGAAGACAGAAAGATATGTATCTCTCGCGCCAAGATGTCGGTGGAGTATCCTGCAAGTTTCATGCTCGTAGCGGCGATGAACCCTTGTCCTTGTGGGCACTACAACGACCCTACGCATGCATGTACGTGCAACCCGAGTATGGTGCATCGCTACCTCAGCCGCATCTCAGGACCGCTCCTCGATCGTATCGATATTCAGGTAGAGATAGTGCCCGTGCCGTTCAACGAACTCACTTCACACAAAGAGGAAGAGCATAGTGCACAGATACGCGAGCGTGTCTTACGGGCACGTAAGGTGCAAGCCGAACGCTTTGCTGGCGTCAATGGCGTCTATTGCAATGCCCAAATGTCAGGTAAGCAGATCCGTCATTTCTGTGCCATCGATGCTGAATGTAACACACTGTTACAGAACGCTATGCAACGCTTAGGACTATCGGCTCGTGCCTACGATAGGATACTCAAAGTGGCTCGCACCATTGCCGACCTTGAAGGCTCACAAGATATCCAAGTCAGTCATATCGCCGAAGCCATCAGTTACCGTAACCTCGACCGTGATAATTGGGTTGGGTAAAGGGATATTCTAAAAATTACTTTTGAGATGATTTGTGGAATTTTATTTAGTAGATGGTTGGC
>CAYNMA010000039.1:0-21123 GCA_964398075.1 uncultured Bacteroides sp.
GGGTGGTTTGGTGGTGGTTTTGGGGTAGTATGGAGTTGGGGGAAATTTTCTATGTGGATTATGCGAATTGACCTTGTGAGATTGACGGAAAAAGCGTACCTTTGCGAGGATAAATGCGTACATTCGCAATGATATGTCGGTAAGAATATGAAACACAGTTTATTGATTAAGATAGTTCTCTGCTTGTGTCTATTAAGTATGCAGGTGAAGTCGTACTCGCAGATCGTGTTGAGTCCTGATGCTCAGACGTATTTGCTCACTTGTTCGCCTGGAACGGAAGTGTATAGCAAGTTTGGTCATTCGGCAATCCGTATTATAGATACTACTCAGGATGTGGACTTTGTGTTCAATTACGGTCTGTTTAGTTTCGATACGGACCACTTCTACCTGCGTTTTATCAAGGGGGAGACTGACTATCAGTTGGGTGTTGAGTCGATGGAGTGGTTTGTGGTGGGCAATGCGAGTATCGGTAGGACGACCTACGAGCAACTGCTTAACCTGTCGACGGCTCAGCAGCAGGCTTTGCTTGATAAGTTGGTGGAGAACTATCAGATAGAGAATCGGTTCTATCGATACAACTTCGTGTTCGATAATTGTGCCACGAGACCCTACCGATTGCTGTCGCAGGTGATCGAGGTGGACAATGCGGACAGTCTGCTGACGACCAAGACGGGTAGGACGTATCGTGATATTATCTCCTATTATGCGGGCGAGTACTCGTGGTTGAAGTACGGCATCAATCTCATCTTTGGCAAGGATGCGGACGTGGAGATGACTCTGCAGCAGTCGTTTTTTCTGCCTGAGCAGTTGATGAACTACGTGTCGAGTGCGCGGATGAGTCACGGGATGCCGTTGTGTGTGGAGGAGACGGTTGCGCCGTTTGTGGTGGATCATCACTCTTGGTGGTTGTCGCCGGAGCTGGTGACCTTGCTGGTGTGCTTGCTGATAGTGGGTATCACGGTGTATGACCTTCGCCGGAAGAAGGTGTCGTGGTGGCTCGATGCGGTGTTGTTCTTCGTGTATGGGTTGCTCGGGACTATCTGTTGTTTCCTGACATTCTTCTCGCTTCATCCGTTGGTGGGGCACAATTGGAACATCTTGTTCTTGTCGCCGCTGTTCTTTGTGCCGTTTGCTTTTACCTTGTTCAAGCGGGGGCGGTCGTGGTTGCTTAAGGGGCATCTGTTTGTTGGGCTGTATTTCTATATTGCGCTGGTGGTTCGTCTGTGCGTTGGGCAGGCTTGGCATCCGTTTTTGTTTATCCCGATAGTTCATTTCTTGCATATACGTTGCTGCTGGTACCGTGAGGTGTTCGTCATAGGTAAGCGTGGGAAGGTGTCGTTGGCTTCGTTGTTTGTGTTGCTTGCGTTGTTGGTGTTGCCTTCGGCAGCGATGGCTGGGACGAGGTTGACGGTGGTAGTGGCGGTCGAAGGACTGAACAGCAGTTGTCTGCATGAGATGCGTCCTTTCTTGCCGCAGGGTGGTTTGCGGACCTTGGACGAAGAGGCGTTGGAGTTACCTACGGTCTTCTCGCATAACTTGTACGGAGGAAGCGAGACGCTTGCGACCTTGATGACGGGTGCTAATCCGTCGGAGCATGGTATTGCGTCGGATAAGTATTACTCGCGCACGACACGGAGGGCTCGTTCAGTGTTTGAGGACGAGGATACGAAAGGCATAGGAACAGCCTTGACGGTATCGCCTTCGGCGGTGCTGTCGCCTACGCTTTCGGACTATTTCCGTATGGCTTATCCGCAGGAGCAGAGTAAGATTTATGCGGTGGGTATTCACGCTAACCAGACACTCATCTTGGCGGGTCATGCGGCTAATGCGTGTGCGTGGATAAGCAGTGACGAGGAGAAGCGTTGGGCGACGACGGCGTATTATTCTGACGGTCTACCCGAGGAGGCAGATGCTATGAACATCAATGGTCGGTTCACGGAGATAGTGAATAGGTTGTGGATTCCGAGAATGGATATGCAGTCGTACCTTCATCCGACGGCAACGGAGGTTAAGCAGCAGAAGTTCAGTTGCACAATGCCGGCTGACCTTACGACTTCGCCTATGGCGAACGACTTAGTGACGGAGTTGGCGCTGAGTATTCAGCAAGGAAAACAGTTGGGGAAAGATATTGCGCCGGACTTGTTGCTATTGGAGATGACAGTGGTGGCGCCACAGCAAGAGTCGGATATCTTACAGAGTGCGGCTCAAGAGGATATGTATCTGAGTCTGAATCAGAACCTTGGGTTCTTGATGGAGCAACTCAATAAGCGTGTGGGTCGTGACAATTACGAGTTGGTGGTGGTCGGTTTTCCTCGTTATGGGACTGGTGTGTCGGCGTATCAGCGTGCCAATATAGGTATTCAGCAGTTCAATGTGGATAGGGCTGCGGCATTGTGCAACACCTATCTGATGGCGATGTATGGACATGAGCGTTGGGTGGATGGTGGTTATCTTAACTCTATCTATATGAACCGTTCGCTGATAGAGCAGCGGCAGATGTCGGTGACGGCATTGCAGCAGCAGATAAGCGATTTCCTATTGGAGTTTGAAGGCGTTCAGTTGGCTTTCCCTGCGAATCATATCTCTTATCTGCAAGATGAGGGGGCGGTTGGTGACCTTCGCAATAGTTATAACAAGCGGTGTTATGGCGATGTGCTATTCACTTTGCAGCCGTTGTGGACGATAGAAGGTCAGGTGTCGGCACTAGCGTCAACGGGTAGTGTATGCTTTTTCTGGACGCGTAGTAATCAGATAACTAACCGAGAGCAGACGGATGCTACTCGAATAAAGGATATAATAATTTCAATCTTATAAGTATTTCTATGGAATTCTATGAATGTAAAGTAAAGTACCAACGCAATGGTATTAATGGTGAACCACAAACAAAGACAGAGATTTATCTTGTAGAGGCAGTTTCTTTTGCCGATGCGGAGCAGCATACGCTTGAGGAGATTAAGCCTTTTATCTTGGGCGGGCAAGAGGTCGAGATGAAGAGCATTCGCAAGATGGTTATCAATGAGTTATTACCTAACGACCAAGGCTTATTCTGGTATAAGGCTAAGATAGAGTATCAGTCAGTCGACCCAGATTTGGGCAAGGAGAAAAAGGTGTCGGTTATATGGCTGATACAAGAGGCAAGCATGGAGAATGCCTATAAGGTGGCGAAAGATGGGATGGACAATGCGAAAGTGGACTATACCATTAAGACCCTGCAGGTTACGGGCATAGTTGATGTATTGCGTGTATAATCTCGATGCCTACAGATAGGAACAAGATAGAAAAGGCATGGCAGGGCTATAGCAAGGCTTTGCCTGAGGGTGTGCAATTGCTCTGCGTGAGTAAGTATTACCCCAACGATGCTGTCATGGCGGCTTACGATTCGGGTGCTCGTTCTTTTGGAGAGAGTAGGGTACAGGAGTTGGAAGCCAAGGCAGCCGCTTTGCCTAAGGATATCGAGTGGCACTTTATCGGTCATCTTCAGACTAACAAGATAAAGAAGTTGCTTCCTCTTGTGACGCTTATTCATGGCGTCGACTCGTGGCATCTGCTGTCGAAAATAGACGAGGAGGCTTGCCATGAGGAAAGGGTGGTCAATGTGTTGCTTGAGGTGAAGATATCGCATGACGCTATGAAGTCGGGTTTTGCGGAGCAGGACCTAAGGCAGATGCTCAGCGAAGGCGCATGGCGAGGACTGACGCATGTGAGGATATGCGGCTTGATGGGTGTGGCGTCGAATACCGATGATAGAGAGTGTATACGAGGGGAGTTTAGGCATCTGCATGAACTTTGGCTAGATATCAAGCATGTTTATTTTGCTGATGCGGCAGACTTCACGGTTCTCTCGATGGGCATGACGCACGACTGGCAGATTGCTGTTGAGGAAGGTAGTACGATGATACGAATAGGACATGGTATCTTTGGAGATACGGAATAGATAGGGCTTTTGAGGATACGTAGAGATATAGTAATGCTGTTGGGCTTTCTGTGTTGTATGACAGGGAGAGCCAACTCGGTGCGTGTGTATGGTTACGTGGTAGATGAGACGAACCAAAGCATCGAGTTTGCCAATGTGTGGATAGAGGGCACGACAGTTGGTTGCACAACCAGCAAGAACGGTTATTACGACTTGAAGGTAGATATTGCCGATAGTGCGACGGTCGGTTACTCGATGGTGGGTTACCAAACGGAGAGGCGTACGATTGATGCGAAGCAGGCATTGGTGCAGATCAATGTGGTGTTGCATTCGGATGTGGAGGCGTTGGATGAGGTAGAGGTGAAGGGTGTGCGTAAGCAGTTGGATAACTTCGACCATATCAGTCCTGTCAATACTCGTCTTATGCCGGACGCATCGGGCGGCAGTATTGAGAGTCTGCTAATCACTTTCACGGGCGTGAGTCAAAATAACGAATTGTCGTCGCAGTATAATGTGCGCGGTGGCAGTTTCGATGAGAATGCGGTGTATGTGAATGGGGTAGAGGTGTTCCGACCGTTGCTGCTCCGTTCGGGTCAGCAAGAGGGGCTGTCGTTCATCAATCCGGAGATGGTGGAGAACGTGAACTTCTCGGCTGGCGGATATAGTGCGCAGTATGGCGATAAGATGTCGTCGGTGTTGGACGTTAATTATAAGCATCCAACATCGTTCCAGACGACGCTCAACATCAGTCTATTGGGTGCGAGTGCTTATGTGGCAGCAGGCGATAGCACGTATTCTATGATGCATGGCGTGCGGTATAAGACATCGCAATACTTGCTCGGAACGCTGGCTACGAAAGGCAGGTATCAGCCTAATTTTGTGGATTATCAGACCTATATGACATGGAAGCTTGGCAAGAAGAAAGCGGCTTCTCGTTGGGAGATGAGTTTCTTGGGGAACTTCTCGCAGAACTCGTATAAGTTTCAGCCGGAGGAATTGGCTCAGACCTTTGGCACTTACGCCACAGCTCGCAGTCTGACGGTGGCTTATGAGGGAGCGGAACGAGACATGTTTCGTACGGCTTTTGCCAACTTAGGACTGACCTATCAGGCGAATAAGGACTTGCGTATAGGTTTCAATGTGGGTGGTTTCTATAGTTATGAGCGTGAGAACTACGATATTACGGCAGAGTATATACTGCGTGTTAAGCCCGTGTCGGAGACGGACGGTGAGAGCACGGAAGATGAGGATGAGGTGTTAGGTACAGGTGTTTATCATGAGCACGCACGCAATCTGTTGCAGACGGGTATTGCTAATCTATCGCATTTTGGCGAGTGGAAAGCTGGTCAGAACTCGTTGCAGTGGGGCTTGACGGTGCAAGGCGAGTTCATTAAGGATAAGATGAACGAGTGGGAATGGCGTGATTCAATGGGGTATTCTATTCCTACGCAGGCGTCTTCGATGGAGTTGTATTACAATCTGAGAGGCACTAACACTTTGAATACTATCCGTTTGCAGGGACATGTGCAAGACTCGTATAAGTGGTATACAGACCATGGAATGGTGTTCCTCAACGGTGGCTTGCGGATGCATTGGTGGAGTTTCAACAAAGAGTTCTTGTGTAGTCCTCGTGCCTCGGTGTCCTTTACGCCCGATTGGAAGCATGACTTTGTGTTCCGTTTGGCAACGGGCTTGTATTACCAAGCGCCTTTCTATAAGGAGTTGCGTGATACGCTGACGGATGCGGGTGGTGTTACTCGTGTTACCTTGAACCAAGACTTGAAGGCGCAGCGTTCGGTGCATGTGGTAGCCGGAATGGACTATTACTTTAGGGCATGGGGTCGACCGTTTAAGTTCACGGCTGAGGCGTACTATAAGTACATGGACCGAGTGGTGAGTTACACGTTGGACAATGTGAGGATACGCTATTCTGGTCAGAACGATGCTATTGCCTACAGCACAGGTCTTGACTTGAAACTCTATGGCGAGTTGGTGCCTGGTGCAGAGTCGTGGATTAACTTCTCGCTGATGCGTTCGAGGGAAGACCTCTTGAACGATAATAGGGGATGGATTCCTGGTCCTAACGAACAGCGATATAGTTTCAGTATGTTGTTTCAGGACTATATTCCTAAGTTCCCGCAGTATAAGTTTCACTTGCGTTTTATCTGGAGTGATGGTCTGCCTTATGGGTCGCCGAGAAACTTGCAGACGCGTGCGATGTTGCGTTCGACACCTTACCGAAGGCTTGATATTGGCGCTTCGCGTGTGATAGGTCAGAAGAGTGATAAGTGGTTTAAGACGAAGCACTTGGAGAGTATATGGATTAACTTAGAGATATTTAACCTGATAGGATTCAATAATGTCAACTCCTATTTCTGGGTGACTGACGCAACGGGTAATCAGTGGGCTTCTCCGAACTACCTAACGGGGCGTATGTATAATGTGAAACTAACCTTTGATTTTAAGTAACGAATACGATAGAACAATGACACAAGCCGCTCAAACAGAGACGCCTATGATGCGTCAGTTTCGTAACATCAAGGAACAGTATCCCGATGCTTTGCTTTTATTCCGTTGTGGTGATTTCTATGAAACCTATTGCGAGGACGCTGTCAATGCGTCTAAGATACTGAATATCACGCTAACACATCGGAGTAATGGCGGTGGCGGGGCTGCTAATATAGAGATGGCAGGCTTTCCGTATCATGCATTGGATGTGTATCTGCCTCGTTTGGTGCGCGCAGGTTATCGTGTGGCTATCTGTGACCAGTTGGAAGACCCTAAGTTGGCTAAGAAACTGGTGAAGCGAGGTGTGACAGAGTTGGTTACTCCTGGAGTGTCGTATTCCGATACTACTATTCCGCAGAAGGAGAATAACTATGTGTCGTGTGTTCATTTCGCAAAGAACGAGATAGGCGTTGCTTTCTTGGATATATCGACAGGTGAGTTTCTCGTGGCGCAAGGCACAGCCGATTATGTGGATAAGTTGATCACTAACTTCGCTCCTAAGGAGATATTGTATGAGCGTGGCAAGAAAGATGAGTTCCGCAAGGACTTCGGTTCGAAGTGGTTTACCTTTGAATTGGAGGACTGGATATTCACTTCGGAGTCGGCTATGGATAGGCTGAAGAAACAGTTTGAGATTGAGAACCTGAAAGGTTTCGGCGTAGAGCATCTTCCGATAGGTGTGGTTGCTGCGGGGGCTATCTTGTATTATCTCGATATGACGCAGCACTTGCAGACTTCGCATATTCAGCATTTGAGTCGTATTGAGGAGGATAAGTATGTGTGGCTTGACAGGTTTACTATTCGTAACCTTGAACTCTATCCCGAGCGAGCCGATGGCACGGGACTGCTCAATGTGTTGGATGCTACGCAGTCGCCTATGGGTGCGCGTTTGCTGCGCAAGTGGTTGTCGTTCCCATTGAAGGATATAAAGACTATCCGCGCTCGGCAAGAGGTAGTTGAATGGATGTTCCGTAATCCGCAAGAGAGGAGTGAACTACGACAGTGCTTATCGGCTATCCACGATATAGAGCGTCTTGCCGGTAAGATTGCTACGCGGCGTATCTTGCCTCGTGAGGTGCTGCAGGTATACAATGCGTTGTGTGCCATTGAGCCTATCAAGACGATGGCGTCGGGAAGTGATGTAAAGAGTTTCTCGTCGCTGGGCGAGCGTCTGGTGCTGTGCGAAGAGATACGCGAGGTGATTCATCACACTATCAGTGAGAGTGCGCCGGCATCGCTTAGTAAGCCTGGTTATATACGCGATGGTGTGGATAAGGAGTTAGACGAGTTGCGTGCCATAGGGCAGAACGGTAAGGACTGGTTACTGCAAGTGCAGCAACGTGAAGCGGAGAAGACCGGTATTCAAAGCCTACGCATAGGCTATAACAATGTGTTTGGTTACTACTTGGAAGTGCGTAATACCTACAAGAATTTAGTGCCAGCTGAGTGGATTCGTAAGCAGACATTGGCACAAGCAGAGCGTTATATCACCGAGGAGTTGAAGGAGTATGAGGAAAAGATTCTCGGTGCTGAGGGGAATATTGCTATCATCGAGACAAGGATATATACTGAGTTGTTGGAACGTTTGGCTACTTCGGTGAACGACCTCTTGCAAGATGCGCATATCCTTGCTGCAATCGATTGCTTGGCATCGTTTGCGGATGTGGCAGAGCGATATAAGTATGTTTGCCCTATTGTGGACGAGGGTTTGGAGATCGATATCAAAGAAGGACGTCATCCTATTATTGAGCGTTGTATGCCTATGGGTGAGCAATATGTGTCGAACAATGTCTATTTGGACAATAACTCACAGCAGGTGATCATCATTACGGGACCGAATATGGCAGGTAAGTCGGCACTATTACGTCAGACGGCATTGATCGTGCTGATGGCTCAGATGGGTAGTTTCGTTCCTGCTGAGAGCGCTAAGATTGGGGTGGTTGATAAGATCTTCACCCGTGTGGGGGCAAGTGATAATATCTCGTCGGGCGAATCGACCTTCATGGTAGAGATGAACGAGGCGTCTACGATATTGAATAACCTCTCGGAGCGTAGTCTTATCTTGTTCGATGAGTTAGGCCGTGGCACGAGTACATACGATGGTATCAGTATTGCCTGGGCGATTGTGGAGTATATTCATGAGTTTAAGGGACATCCTAAGACATTGTTTGCTACGCACTATCACGAACTTAATGAGATGGAAAAGAGTTATACTCGAATTCATAACTTCAATGTGTCGGTGAAGGAAATCAATGGTAAGATTATTTTCCTGCGTAAGTTGATAGAAGGTGGTTCGCAACACAGTTTCGGTATTCATGTGGCGAAGATGGCGGGTATGCCAAGTTCGATTGTGGCTCGGTCGGAGCAGATACTAAAGGAGTTGGAGAGTAGTCAAGCCGAAGGATTGGGCAAGAACATCAGTGCGCAGAAACAAAAGAAAACGGATGGTGTTCAGTTGAGTCTCTTCCAATTAGATGACCCTGTGCTTGAACAAGTGCGTAATGAGATATTGACGCTCGATATCAATGCGTTAACTCCGCTCGAGGCACTGAATAAGTTAAACGAGATTAAGCGTATCGTAACGGGTAAGTAGGTCGATGCCTGCTTTGTGGTAGGTCTCTTTTACCTCCTCATATATCGTTTCGGGAACCCATTGGCGCATGTCGTGTCCGAATGCCAGTTCTTGTCGTATCTGAGTCGATGAGATAGGGTAGAGCGGTGCTTCGGTGAGGATAGTAACTGCTGGATAGGTCTGTTGCAGTTGTGCTATCTTATCGCCTTTGCGTGGATAGACATAGATGGGAAAGTCACGGAGAATAGTCTGCCAGTCTTTCCAATGATGGAAGATGGTGAGGTTGTCGGTTCCAATGACAAGCGAGAAAGTGTGTTGCGGATAGGCTTTCTGCAACTGTTGGAGGGTATGAATGGTATATGACGGTTGCGGGAGGTGAAACTCGAAGTCGGATACTACAATCTTGTCGTGACCCGTGACGGCCGTCTTTGCCCATTGCAGGCGTTTGTCCTGGTCAATCAAGAATCCAAAGTCCTTGAGAGGATTATTAGGCGTGACCATGAGCCATATCTCATCCAGTGAGGTATGTGCTACAATCCACTCGGCAAGACTGATATGCCCTATATGAATAGGGTTAAACGAACCACCGTAGATGCCTATCTGCGCCATAATGTGTTACTTGTTTAGGAAGTTATCGACCACTTCATCAAGATGTTTCTCGGCTTCTTGTAGATTGTCGTTAACGATCACTACATCGAACTGTGGGCGATAGGTCAACTCTTCTGCGGCTTTGCTGAGGCGTTCTTCTATCTTCTCTGCCGAGTCGGTGGCACGATGCGTGAGGCGATTACGCAGTTCGTCGATGCTTGGCGGTGCCACAAAGATAGATAGGGCTTTGTCACCGAAAAGGCGTTTGAGGTTTGCACCACCTTTTACGTCTACATCAAACACAACGTGGTGGTGCTTATCTTCAATGCGTTGTATCTCAGAACGTAGCGTACCGTAATAGGTGCCGCTATATACTTGTTGCCATTCGACCAACTTATCTTCAGTAATGAGTTGTTGAAACTGATCGTTGGTGATGAAATAATACTCTTTCCCATTGACCTCTTGTCCTCGTGGTGCGCGTGTGGTGGCGCTGATCGAGAACTCTAAGTCGCTGCGTTTGTTGAGTAGATAATTAACTAATGTGCTTTTTCCTGAACCGCTGGGCGCGCCAAAGATGAGTATCATGCTATTGAATGTTGATTATAAGACATTGAGTACTTGTTCCTTTATTTGCTCGAGGATGTCCTTCATCTTGACGACGATTATCTGCATCTCGCTCTGGTTACTCTTGCTGCCTAGGGTATTGATCTCTCGTCCCATCTCTTGTGCAATGAATCCCAGTTTCTTGCCTACACCTACGCCTTCGGTAGCCATGGTCTCGCGGAAGTAGCGCAGGTGGTTAGTGAGGCGCACTTTCTCTTCTGTGATATCCAGTTTCTCGAGGTAGTATATCATCTCTTGTTCGAGTCGGTTCTTGTCGATGGCCTGTTGGGTCTGTGTTGATAGTTTGTCGAGATTGGCTTCGAGGTGCTGACGAATCTTCTCTACTCGTCCTTTCTCAAAAGGTTCTACTTCGGCAAGAAGGGCTTGAATACCATCAAGTTTCTCTGTGAACATGGCTTGCAGGGCAGCACCTTCTTGTATGCGGAAAGCACGGAACGCCTCGATAGCTTGGTGGATAGTAGTCAGTACGATGTTCCAATCGTCGTCGGAGATAGTATCACCCTCGGATGGCTTGAGCACATCGGGGATACGCATGATGGTACCCGTGATGTTGTGTTGCTCTATTCCCAACTCTTGTTGCAGGGAGGTCAGTTCACGATAGTAATAAGCAAAAGCCTCTCGGTTGATAGGCGTGAAGGCAGCATCGGCAGCCGTTGTGGGAGTATCGGATGCGGCTTGATAGTAGATATTGAGATCCACTTTGCCTCGCTCGAGTTGTTGTGCAATAAGACTACGAATCTCAAGTTCGTGGTCTTTGAGTTGCGGCGCGATACGAACACTTAGATCCATCGATTTGGAGTTGAGACTCCGCAGCTCGACCACCAACTTTTTGTTGCTATTTGGTAGTATTTGGCTTTCGGCTTTGCCATAACCTGTCATCGATTGTATCATTTCTTTTCAAGTTGAATATTCTCTTCAATGTTGTATTCGCCGAGGTCGAAA
Source organism: uncultured Bacteroides sp. (assembly GCA_964398075.1). Taxonomy (GTDB): domain Bacteria; phylum Bacteroidota; class Bacteroidia; order Bacteroidales; family Paludibacteraceae; genus Colicola. The sequence goes on from CAYNMA010000039.1 coordinate 11,148, forward strand.
GGATTAGTCTCTTGTCCTTTTTTCTTTTTCTCGGGCACAGGAACTGCCACTGAGTCGGCTTTGTAGTTCTCTTTAGGGTCGGATGCTACGATACGGAGCGTGTCCGTAGGGAAGCCCATGTAGGTTGCCTCATAATGTCCATCGGCATTGGTGCGAAGTGTGTCAACGATAGGCTTCTCTTTGTAACCTTTGATGACCACCTGCATGTCTTGCAAGGGTTGGTCTTTGGTGTCGGTTACTTGACCCGAAATCTTGTATGTGGCAGTGGGTACACCATAGAGGCACATGATAGGCGCATTGACCGACTCTCGCGAGGTCTTGCAACCGAAGAGGGTTAGGATAGAACCAATCAGCACATTGATAAAAGCCATAAGGCGCAGTTTCATCTTTTTCATTTTCCTATACAGAATTTAGTGAATATATTGTTCAATACCTCCTGTGAGGTTATTTGTCCAGTTATCTCTCCAAGGGCTTGCAGACAGTCGTGCAAGTCGAGTGTTAGGAACTCGCCACTGAGTTGCTCTTGCAGCCCTTGCTTCACTTTGCGGATAGCGTTGAGTGCTCTGAGTAATGCCTCATAGTGGCGTGTATTGCTTATTGTGACAGCATTGCGAGTGTCGAACAGTTGGCTTGCTTCGTTCACAAGTAGGTCTCGCAAGGCTTGCAGGTTATCGTATTTGGCGGATAAGCAAATCGTTTTACCGTCATTAGGCAGTTGCAGTTGCTCTTTGTCTACAAGGTCTATCTTGTTGTATATCTTGATGATGCTCTTGCCTTGCAGTTCATTCTTTTGCGGTAGGGTGTCGATAGGCTGAGTCGAGTCGATGACTTGTAGAATGATATTGGCTTTCTTGGCAGCCTGTATACTGCGTTCTATTCCCATCGATTCGATGGTGTCGTGGGTCTCACGGATACCAGCCGTGTCGATAAACCGGAAGAGTATGCCGTTAATGACAAGGGTGTCTTCGATAGTATCTCGCGTGGTGCCTTGTATGTCGCTGACGATGGCTCTCTCTTCGCCAACGAGTGCGTTGAGAAGTGTCGATTTGCCGGCATTGGTAGCGCCAATGATAGCAACAGCGATGCCTTTCTTGATGGCGTTGCCGGCTTGAAACGAGTCGGTGAGTGCCGTGAGTTTAGCCTCGATGTCTTGTGCCAGTTGGTTGAGTTGTGTACGGTCGGCAAACTCCAGTTCCTCGTGGTCAGCAAAGTCTAGTTCGAGTTCTACCAAGGATGTAAACTCGAGTAAGCGATTGCGTAGCGACTCAATCTCTTGCGAAATACCTCCTCTTAACTGTGAGAGAGCAAGGTCCTTCTCCGCTTTAGTCTGTGCGGCAATAAGGTCCGCCACGGCTTCTGCCTCAGTCAAATCAAGTTTGCCATTGAGGAATGCCCGTTTGGTAAACTCACCGGCTTTCGCCATACTGCAACCGCTACGGATAAGCCATTGTAGAATAGTTTGTTGGATATACAGACTGCCGTGGCAAGCAATCTCGACGCAGTCTTCGCCTGTGAACGAGTGTGGCGCACGGAATACACTTACCAATACCTCGTCGAGTATCTCGCCATTGTATTCGATAGTGCCATAATGCACAGTGTTTGCTGAGGCTTCCGATAGTGATTTGCGACCGTGATAGAGACGGTCGGCAATAGCTATAGCATCTGTTCCACTGACTCGTATCACGGCAATACCACCGATACCGTAAGGGGTTGATATAGCGCAGATTGTACTCATCTCTTCAGTTGTAACATACACCAATTGCCTTTTTGCTTGCGAGCCACCTCGTTTAGTCCGAGTTGCTGCGCCTTGTCAATCAGTACGGGTATATCCTCGGCATAGAACCCACTGACCCATATCTCGCCATTCGGGAGAAGTGAACGAGTGTACGCAGGTAGTTGCTCAAGAATGATATTGCGGTGGATATTGGCTAAGATAAGGTCGTACTCTCCCTCGGGAGGCGTGTCACCAAGGCGAATATCGAGTTGTACATTATTAAGTTCGGCGTTCTCTTGCGCGTTGCGAACACTGTTCTCGTCGATGTCGACAGCGCACACCTCTGTTGCACCGCACTTCTTAGCTATGATGCCGAGAACTCCTGTACCGCAACCCATGTCTAATACCTTGTGAAACGCATTGCTTCGATCAAGGAGTGCCTCAATAAGCATACCCGTTGTCTCGTGATGCCCATTGCCAAAGGCGCAGCGAGGCTTGAGGTGTACTCCCAATGGCAGCTCCTCTATAGGATGTTCTTCTTCCCATGTGGCGTTCCAATCCTCGTCGGGGCAGTCTTGTAGGGAGACCATTTCAACACCCTCTGTCTGTGCAATGAGTGCGTCAATCGCTTGCTTATTGGCTTGTAGCGCAGCCGTAGGAATATAGGCATCGTCGCCATCGAAGGTGTCGAAGCCTAAGTCACCCAAAGACTGCTGAAAGACATCTTGCTGCCAATCCTCAGGAAACGAATAGGTTAGGTGTGCTACCGAGTATCGCATTGTCTACCAACGGTTGTAGTGGATGTTCTCTTGCTTGAACTTATCTTTCACTGCCGGTTGCTCTGCGGGTACTCCTATAGGCACAATGCACATCGGGATGATGTTCTCGGGCAGACCCAACATTTCTTGTACTTCTGCGGTGCGTTGTGGATTAGGATAGACTCCTGTCCAGACACCTCCAAGGTCCATGGCGTGTGCAGCAAGGAGAAGGTTCTCTGTGGCTGCCGATACATCGTTGATCCAGAAACCTTGTCCATCGCCTTCGATAGCCTTACTCAAATCGCCGCACATCACAAAAGCGCAGGCAGCACCATTGCCGCAACGGCTAAAAGGAAAGGCTTCGCCCATCTTGCTGAGCAGTGTATCTTCGGTTACTACAATGAATGCCCAAGGCTGTTTATTGAGTGCCGTTGGAGCCGACATCGCACAACGGAGCAGAGTCTCAATCTGCTCATTACTAATCTTTTCTCCCGTAAACTGTCTTACGGAAGCACGCGTCTGGATTGCGTTTAACACAGTTTCTTGTTTCATATCTTCTGGTTTTGAAGTCTTGCAACCTATCAGTAAGGCTGCCATAAGGGATAGGGTGATTAGGTGTTTCATTGTTCAAAAGGTGTGTTTTTATATTACCGTGCAAAGTTACGGAAATAATTGCATAGTAACAAAATTAGATATACCTTTGCTCTCAAATTGGAGAAAGAAACAATGACTTACGCTGAAACACTTGATTATCTCTATACCTCGCAGCCGGCTTTCCATCTTGTGGGTGCGGCTGCCTATAAGCCTGGACTCGAGAACACTTATCGTTTGATGGAGCATCTCGGCAATCCTTATCAAAAGTTCCCTGCGGTTCATATTGCCGGTACCAATGGCAAGGGTTCAGTCTCGCACTTGATTGCTGCCGTATTGCAGTCGGCTGGCTATAAAGTGGGACTATACACCTCGCCTCATCTTGTCGACTTCCGTGAACGCATTCGTATCTCGGGTGAGATGATTCCTGAGGAGAAGGTCGTGGCTTTTGTCGAGAATAATCGCCCGTTCTTAGATACAGTCAAACCCTCGTTTTTTGAGACCACTATGGCTATGGCGTTCGACTATTTCGCATCCGAAAAAGTAGACATAGCCGTGGTAGAGGTAGGTCTTGGCGGTCGATTAGACAGCACGAATATCATCACGCCTCTTGTGTCGGTGATAACCAACATCGGCAAAGACCACACCGAGTTCTTGGGTGACACCTTGCCCAAGATTGCTTTCGAGAAAGCGGGTATCATTAAGCCCAATGTACCCGTGGTGATAGGTGAGAGTGATACCGAAACCATGCCTGTTTTTCAGCGAAGAGCGCAAGAATGTCGCTCCGAGATAATCTTCGCTGACCAATTACCTACAAAAGAGATTACTTGTGAGTTGAAGGGTTGCTACCAGCAGCATAACAAACAGACGGCTCGAGTAGCGTTAGAGGTATTGCGCCGAGTGTCCGATTATCGTATCACTGATGCCGCTATCAATCAAGGCTTTGCCTCGGTGTGCCGACTCACAGGTCTGCGTGGTAGGTGGGAGACATTGTCCGATAAAGGGCCTGTGGTTATCTGTGATACAGGGCATAACGGACATGGTATCAAGTATGTAGCCTCGCAGTTACAGGCATTGACGAAGCAGTATCACCGTCTGCATATCGTCTTTGGCATGGTCAATGATAAAGATGTGCGTGACTCAATGGCGATGTTGCCTCATCAAGCTGTGTTCTATTTCACGCAGGCAAAGACGCATCGTGCTATTCCTGCTCAAACGATGCAACAGATGGGCGAAGAGCTCTTGCAGCATGGTGCTGCATACAATAGCGTATCATCCGCAGTGCAAGCCGCATTGTCTGCTGCTGCAAAGGACGACCTTGTCTTTATCGGTGGTAGTAATTATGTAGTGGGAGAAGCACTGCAACTGAATTGTTGGAAATCAAACAATTAGTGCTCTGCAATTGTCCAATGGTCAATTGTCCAATGGTTCAATATACTGATAGCATCCCAAATCAGCCCCTTCTGCAGGCCGTGGATTACCCTCTCGGTCGTAGGGCAGAGTAGCGGTTTTGTCTTTCAGTGCCTTACCTCTTACCGGTGCCACAGAGTCTAAGTGGAAATCGTAATAGTAATAGTCATCCAACGAATAGAAAGCGTTGACGAATACCGTGTCTTCGTCGGAGGCATAGATGTTATCGTGAAAAGGCATCGAGGCAATGGTGTCGTTCTTGATATAGTTCCCTGCAAACTCGCCCAAGTAGTATTGCGGCAGCGGCGTAGCCAACACTAAGTTGTTCTTACGAATACCCGTGATGATATTGTTATACATCCTGCACACCGTTTGGCTATTGTTCTTCGAAAGGTCGTTGATATACACTGCCGCCACATCCTCGCGCGCCACAGGCTGAATACTCATATCCGTGTTGCGAAAGTATGACGCAATAGTGTTGTGCACAAGGTCATACTCACCCCCAGAGAGATACAAGCAGTACTGCGCGCAGTTGCTTATCTCAGTGTTGCTGATGGCGGCATTCGTGTTCTGCAATACCACGCCATACTGCGAGAAGTTGTGTATCTTAGAGTCTGTCAATGTCAGTTCCGGCATTGTCTTCTTGTCCTCCGAACTGCAATATAGTCCCACCTTCCCGCTGATTATCTCCACATGTTCCAACAAGTGTTTGTTGGCGACCTGCTCTTGTGGCTGCATCAGATAGACCCCGTTCCATTTGCCCGACACCGCCGTATAGGGCACATGGGTATATAGATTATCCAATCTATCTCCTTGAATACGAATAGGTTGCTCCAGCGTACCTTGTGCCGTGAGACTACCATATATCATGATACTCGCATTATCATGCATATACAGGGTCGTGCCAGCCAGTAGAGTGATGTTACAAAGCGTATCCACAGTGAGATTGTTGTATATCAAATACGGCTTGCCGCCACCGAGTATCGTATCGTGCCGAATGGTGCATTGGTTCAACCGTTCAACATCTTGCCCGTAGGCTTCGAGAACGACCGTCTGTACATTGTCATTAGTCAGGAAACTAATCCCATCTTCAATGAACACTGGCGTGTTAGAGTCCTGCCGGTCAACCTGCGCCTTCACAAACACATACAGACTATCTCGCCCCAATAAGGTAATCTCCGACAGCCGTTCAGTCGATGTCTCACCATCGACATTGAGCCGAAAATACTGCCCGCTCTGCATACTTATCTTCTCAATAACGACGGCTTTCTTGCTGGGATTATATACCGTAAACTGCATCGTCGGACTGTTGGTCTCTGTGAAAACTGTGTCAAACCGAAGGGTGTCGCACGAGAAACGCAATCGCACACTCGGGTCGGTCGTTATCTGTGGGTCGCAACTGCTGAGACCGATGCTGAGAACACTCAAACACAATAAAAAACTATAGGTTAGGCGTCGCATCATTCAAAGTTGAAAGTAAGAGTGAGTTGCCTATTGAGCAGCCTACTGAGCGCATCCGTGTAGAAAGCGTCTTGTATCGCCAACTCCGGTCGCTTGCTTGATGCCGTCAATACATTATTGAAGCCTATCGAATAGGTCAACTGCGGACATAGTTTGAACCACGGAAAGTAGAAGTCGCAACCAAAGCCCACTTCCACAAAGTAATCGAACGACTTTTGCAGTATCGGTCGTTTCTTGTCAGTACCAAAGTCGAACGACACACCACCGCCGGCAATAAGGTACGGACGGTAATTGATTTCTCGCTCGGCGGACCATTTTAGGTAGATAGGTACTGTGATAGGCAGCGACAGCACATCCGTCTTTAGATTCGTCACACTCCCCGACTCTGTCTTGTAAGTGAGCGTCCGCATACCAAAGTGCAACGCCGGCGTACAACGGAAATTAAGATGGCGACTCAAACGTACATCGGTGATGAAACCTACCGAGAAGCCAGGCATCATACTCTTCACACGAGCGTGATACACCTCATTGTCAATCTCAAGTAGTGACTCGTCCACCGAATAGTGCATGAAGTTGAGACCCAACGAGAACCCAAAATGCACCACCTTGTCGTCTATATAAGGCCTATTCTGTGCGAAACTGATAGGCGCCGCCAAAAGAAGGAGTAATATGACAATACCGTTCCTTTTCATTCTGACAATGATTGAAGTAGGAAATCGATGCCTTTGTCGTAACTCTGCAAACCGTAACCCATAAAGGTGGCGCAGGCTACATCGCTTAGGTAAGAATGCCGCCGAAAGTCCTCTCGTTGCGTGATATCGCTGATATGCACCTCTACCACCGGCTTACTGATAGCCGCAATAGTGTCTCGCAGTGCCACACTCGTATGCGTATATCCGCCTGCATTAAGCACAACGCCAACTATCTCCTCCCGTGTGTCAACCTCTTGCAGATAGTCAATGAGGCTGCCCTCGTGGTTGCTCTGAAAGTACTCGAAGCACACCGCTGCATACTTCTCCCGCAGACCTACCAGATAGTCGTCGAACGACATAGTGCCATAGATGGCAGGTTCACGCTTGCCAAGAAGGTTTAAGTTAGGTCCGTTAACGATAGCAATATGTATCTGCTTCGGAAGCATTGATACAAACTTACGAGTTCATCGACGCCAAGAACTCCTCATTATTGATAGTCCGTTCCATCCTCTCTTTGAGAAGCTCCATGGCTTCTACCGAGTTCATATCGGCAAGACGGTTACGTAGTACCCACATCCGTTGGATTATCTCGTCAGGTAATAACAAGTCGTCACGGCGTGTCGACGATGCCATAATGTCCACCGCAGGGAATACACGCTTGTTACTCAACTTACGGTCGAGCTGCAACTCCATGTTACCCGTACCCTTGAACTCCTCGAAGATGACATCATCCATCTTACTTCCGGTGTCTGTCAAAGCCGTAGCAATGATAGTGAGCGAACCGCCGTTCTCAATGTTACGAGCAGCACCAAAGAACCTCTTTGGCTTGTGTAACGCTTGTGCTTCTACACCGCCGGACAGCACTTTGCCGCTCGCAGGGGTCACCGTGTTATATGCACGAGCCAAACGCGTGATAGAGTCGAGCAAGATAACCACATCATGCCCGCATTCCACCAACCGTTTCGCTTTCTCGTGTACTATATTAGCAACCTTCACATGGTTCTCTGCCGGCTCATCAAAGGTCGACGCAATCACTTCCGCATTCACACTGCGAGCCATATCCGTCACCTCCTCAGGACGCTCATCGATCAGCAGCACAATCATATACACCTCCGGATGGTTCTTCGCAATGGCATTGGCTACCTCTTTCAGCAACACCGTCTTACCGGTCTTCGGCTGAGCCACAATCAATCCGCGCTGACCCTTGCCGATTGGTGCAAACAAGTCAATAACTCGACACGACAATGGGTCGTCATGCCCCGTACACAACTTGAACTTCTCATCTGGGAATAGCGGAGTAAGATGCTCAAAAGCTACTCGGTCCCGTATCTGTTCAGGCAGACAACCATTGATGCGCAACACCTTGTTGATAGGGAAATAACGCTCGCCATCACGAGGTGGACGGATCGTACATTCTACCGTGTCCCCTGGCTTGAGCCCATACGACTTGATCTGTTGCTGTGATACATAGATATCGTCAGGCGATGAGATGTAGTTGTAATCTGCCGAACGCAAGAACCCATACCCATCTGGCAGTATCTCTAATGTGCCATATCCCTTTATCTGATCGGTGAAATCGTATAGGTATTGCTTCTTCTGGTCGTTCTGATTCTCTTTGTTTTCGCCGTTCCCTTCCTTCTTCTGAGCCGCATTATCCTTTGAAACAACGTTCTCTTTGGGGAGATTATTCTGAGGCTCAACGCTCTTCTGCGCAACCTCTTCCTTGATAGACTTCTCCGTCTCCGCCATTTTCTCCGAAGACTCTGCCTTGATAGAAACAGCCTCTTTCGCCTCTATCGCCTTCTCTCCCGCTACTTCCTGACTGAAAAGATTGCTCTCTTCTGCCACTTCCGTCGCAACAACCTTCTTCTTACGCCCTCTCTTCTTCGGTGCGTTCTCGGCGGCAACGGCTTCCTGTGCCACTTCAACAACCTCCTCTGCAGGCACTTCCGCCTTCTCTATTGGCTTGCGACCCCGTTTCTTCGGCGCTGCAATCTCCGCACTCTCAGCCTTGAACGACTTAGACTCCTCGGCTCTCACAGCCTCTTCTCTCTTGGCGGCAACGAAGTTCCGTTCTACCTTGTCGTTGAAGAGTGGGGTAGAGAATATGGTCTCCGACTTGCGAGGTACGTTCTCCGATAGAACCTCTTTCGTGGGGTCGCCGTTGCTTTGTGTGAAGTGGTCCAAGTTCACGCGCTCCACAGTACTATGCGTGCGCATGCGTTTCTTCTTTCTTTGCTCGGGCTGTTCGCCGCGGGCATCGACTTTTGCTTGAACCTCTTCCGCTTTCCTATCGGCTTGAGCGTTTAAAATATCGTATCTAATGTCTTGTATGTTAGGGTTTCTCCCTACTTTGATACCGAATGATTTGGCAATCTCGGTTAGTTGCTCAAGCGACATTTGCTCGAGTCCTGCCATGTTGTATAACATAAATATTCAATATATAATCTGTGGAATCAGTATTCTCGTTGGAATCTTTACTTAAGGATTGGGCAACAAGAGAGAACCTCTCTCGTCTCTGCTTTACGATTAGACTATTGCTACACTGCGATTAAACTGTTGCTACACGACCATCAGCCCGCTGCTACACGACTTTCAAACTGTTGCTCCACGGCTATCAGTCCGCTGCTACACGGCTTTCAAACTGTTGCTCTACGGCTATCAGTCCGCTTGTACACGACTATTAGTCCGTTTCTACACGGCTATCAGTCTGCTGCTACACGGCTATTTTAATGTGACTACAATCCGTCTTTCTCGTAATTGCGCTGCAAAGGTATGGCAAATTTTTCATACCTGCAACATCTCCCCATCTTTTTCATATCAATTTCATATCAAATTCTCACCAAATTCTCACCGATTCCATATCGATAACATGTCAATCCCTCCTCAATCCCTTTCCCTCCCCGCCCTTTAGGGAGGGGCAGGGGGTAGGCTTCCCCTCCGCCACCGCCATCCGACCACTATCCCCCATCCCTTCAGGAAGTGTGCAGGGGGTAGGCTCTTTCATTCCCCCATCCCTTCAGGAAGTGTGCAGGGGGTAGGCTCTTTCATTCCCCCATCCCTTCAGGAAGTGTGCAGGGGGTAGGCTCCCCACTCGCCGCCGCCATCCGACCACTCTCCCCCATCCCTTTAGGGAGGGGGCAGGGGGTAGGCTCCCCGCCCCCTACTTGTCTGCGGCCTATGACGAAACAAATACAGTACATATACGGTAGATACACGGTAGATACATTGTCCATTGTGCTTACCTCAAGCCACTTTCATAAGGGTTTCGAGGCAGAAAAATCGACCAAAAAACAAAAGCAGCCACGATTGTGGAGACGTGAAGCTCAGGCAGGTGCGCAAGCACTGAG
>CAYNMA010000040.1:0-13966 GCA_964398075.1 uncultured Bacteroides sp.
GTTGGGTGACAGATAAGTTGGGTATCAGTCACAAGTATAAGAGTCTCGATGAGGTGGCAGATAAGAGTCTGCACGACCTATTGAGTGGGACTGAGGTTTTGCTTAATTCAGAAAATAGTAGTAACTTTGCACCGATGAAAGGAACTTCGATACAAGATGTTACTCTTGATAATGTTGAACAATTAGCAAATGATGTAAGCAATGGAAGATTATTATTTGAACGATTTTCACCGCAAGAGCAGCGAGGCTTTAGGCAAGGAGGTCGCAAACATGTTATTGCATCCTTACTCTCGGGAAGAAGCAATAGCGCAAGTCCAGCGTATCAAGAGCGGGAGATAATAAAGATGAGCAGGAGATAAGTAGTTCTCTTCATTTCTCTATTGCACGTAGTGCAAGTCTATCTTTTAATTTCTCTGCCACGCAGTGGCAAGGAAAAAGACATTCCTGCAGTGGCAAGGAAAAGAAATCACATGCTTGGTATTTTTCTGTAATTTTCAACGGAGTAATGGAACACTTTGTCCTTTTCTCTATTTTTCGTGAGCACGCAGTGCGAGCAGGAGATAATAAAGACGAGCATGAGATACATTTTACAACAACACTATTGCACCCATAAGATATTTGTTGTACATTTGCACGATATTCGTAACAGCAACGAATAGTGACCAATAGTACAAACAATGATTAAACAGTCATATATCAGATATTCAGCCATTTGCACTATACTAACATGGGTGTTTTTGGTAGCCTTCACCCTCCTTTCTGCCCCTCTCTATGCGCTCCACATTGAGTGTGTTGGCGATGCCTATCTATACACCAACCAAGGTGACACCATCTTTCTCACGAACTCCGATGTCGATTTGCAGACCAAGGATGGCTCCAATACCGATTGGTATAACATCGATGGCACTGTTTATCAAACGAATACTTCGAGCATCACTCCAGACGATGGCGGATATTATATCATTATCAACGGCACCAAAGAGCCTTTTTATATCTTCAACTATGCTCACTTCAAGCCGCAGAACCTGACCCTTGAAGTGGAGACGCTCCAGTGTCGTAGCACCCAACTGCGACTCTCAGGCGATATACCCGCAATAACCTATCGTACCCTTGCAGGTCAATCACGCACCCTTTCTCGTACTTGCAACATCTCGTACACCACCATCTCGTGGAACTCCTCTGACCTTATATGGAACGACCTCGATACCGTCATCACCTCGCAGTCGTTTCATATCGGTACTTACACCCTTCCGCCTATCTATAAAGCCACCACCATCTCCCTCTCGTATGATAATTGGACAGCCAACCTCAATCTCTCGGTAGACTCTGTCGTAACCACTGTATTTCAGCCAATAGCCGTCACTACAGCGGCCACATCCACTACCACAACTCGAGGTGTAGCAAACGACCCTTGTAATGAAGTCGAGCGACCAGTCGAAGAGAGCGTGCTTTCAGGCTCTGCTCCACTTGACATTCTCTTCCGTTCTTACCCATCGCCTGCGGTTGAGTTTTATCAATGGACCATCTATAAAGGCTCTAATCGTATTGCACAGCGCACCGACGACCAGACCCGATATGCCTTTCAAGAACCTGGTTCCTATCGAGTGGTGCTCAATGTCAGCAACGGCTATTGTCCATGTTCCGATTCCGAAAGCAGCGACTGCGAAAGAGACTCCATTGAGTTTACTGTTGCTGTTAGCGAGTCCCAACTGCTTGTGCCAAATGTCTTTACGCCCAATGGCGATGGTTCTAACGACGAGTTCCGAGTCCTCTACCGTTCGCTCAAAGAGTTTAATATATGGATCTATAACCGTTGGGGTAAACTCGTATATCACTCTACCGACCCTGCAAAAGGGTGGGATGGAACAATCAACGGCCGTAAAGCCTCTGTTGGTGCCTATTTCTATGTCATCCGTGCCTTGGGTACCGATGCTACGGCCGACTATTCCTCTAAGATCAAGTATAAAAAGAACAAGAATAAGAACCCTGACGCCATTATTGGAGTCTATCAACTCTCTGGCGATATCAATCTTATTCGGTAACAGAATATTCGGTAACAGAATATAATGAAACACAATATGAAAAAAGTATTAATGACTATGGCACTTGCTGCTACAACCCTTGCTGCTGCGGCGGAAAACAATACCGCCAATGCCGACAATCCTTTCTTCCACTATAAAGAGTGGAAAACACCTCACCAGACCTATCCGTTCAACTCCATCAAAGCCGAGCACTATATGCCCGCTTTCGAGGAGGCTATGCGCCGAGGTCTGCAAGAGATAGACGACATCGTCAATAACCCTGCTGCCCCTACCTTCAAGAACACGATCGAAGCCTACGAAGCCAGCGGTGAGATGCTCTCTATCGTGTCTGGATGTTTCTACAACCTAACCAACTCCGATACCAACGATACCCTCGATTCTATCGAGACAGAACTCACACCAAAGATGTCGGAATATGTATCCAATATCCGTCTTAACGAAGGACTCTTCCGTCGTATCAAAGCCGTTTATGACCAGAAAGATAAACTCAAACTCAATAAGGAACAGTCCAAACTCCTTGACGATATCTATGAGGACTTTGCCAATGGTGGTGCAAACCTCAATGACACCGACAAACAGACCTTCCGTGAACTGAGTAGCCGTCTTAGCCAACTAACGCTCACCTATGGACAGAATGTCCTTCGTGCTACCAATGCCTGGACAATGCTTATCACCGATTCTACGCAACTCGCTGGTCTGAACGATGATACCAAAGCCATGCTTCGTGCGAATGCCGAGAAAAAAGGACTCGATGGGTGGCTTCTCAATCTCAAACCGACTACCTATATCCCTGTCATGCAGGACCTTGATAATCGGGATATCCGTCGAGAGATCTACACGGCATACAACACCCGTTGCATCGGTGGCGAGTTCGATAACACCCAGATCATTGTTGACATCGTAAATACTCGCTTGGCTCTTGCTAAATTGTTCGGCAAACCTAACTATGCCACAAAGTCACTCCATAAAACCATGGCTGAGACCCCAGACCGTGTCTATAAGATGCTCAATGAGTTACGCGACAACTACATGCCTGCAGCACGAGCAGAGGTAGAAGAACTACAACAGTTTGCTACGGCTCACGGTTTCTATGCTACCATCCAACCTTGGGACTGGTCTTACTATAGCAAGAAACTGCAGAACGAGAAGTATGCCTTCTCCGACGACGACCTTCGTCCTTATTTTGAGAAAGAAGCAGTCATCAAAGGCGTATTCGGACTTGCAAAACGACTCTATGGTGTCACCTTCAAGGAGAACAAAGACATCCAAGTATATAACCCAGAAGTCAAAGCCTACGAGGTGTTCGACGAGAAAGGCAAGTATCTTGCCGTTTATTATGCCGACTTCCACCCACGTGATGGCAAACGAGGTGGTGCTTGGATGAACGACTTCCAATCGCAATACCGACAAGGCAAGGTTGACCATCGTCCACATATCGTCAATGTAATGAACTTCACCCGTGCCACCGAGGATAAACCAGCCCTCTTCACCTACGACGAGGTTGAGACCTTCCTCCACGAGTTTGGACATGGACTGCACGGTATGCTCACGCGCTGCCAATATGCCTCTCTCTCAGGTACGAATGTGCCACGAGACTTCGTAGAACTCCCTTCGCAGTTCAATGAGAACTTCCTCGGCGAGAAAGAGTTTCTCGATACCTTCGCTAAACATTATATCACCGGCGAAGCCATGCCGCAAGAACTCATCGATAAGATAAAAGCCGCATCCAACTACCACGCTGCTTACGCCTGCGTACGCCAGTTGTCCTTCGGCTATCTCGACATGGCTTGGCACTCACTCACCGAGCCATATACCGTTCCTGCTGACCTAACCACCGAAGAAGCCGTCATCAAGTTTGGTAACGATGCTATGGAGCAAGTGCGAGTACTACCTAATGTGGCAGGAACGCAGATGGAGACCGCCTTTACCCATATCTTCTCAGGTGGCTATGCTGCGGGTTACTATAGTTACAAGTGGTCCGAACTGCTCGATGCGGATGCTTTCTCCGTATTCAAGGCAGCCGCACAAAAGAAAGGGGGTTCTATCTTCGATAAGACCTCGGCTGACCTATTCCGCAAGAATATCCTTGAAAGAGGCGGTACAGAACCTGCAATGGACCTCTACATTCGCTTCCGTGGTGGCGAACCTTCTATCAATGCCCTCCTCGAAAGAGATGGTATCAACGCTATCGTGCTGAAATAAAACGATATACAATAATCTTATTTAATACAATATGGAAAAACCTTATGTAATAGGCATCGACATGGGCGGTACAAACACCGTCTTTGGCATCGTCGATGCACGAGGACAAGTCATTGCTCGTTCCTCTATTCGTACACAGCAGTATCCCGACATCAACGACTACATCAATGCACTCTACGAAGAGATGATGAAGATCATTGAGTCGGTCGGTGGTATCGAACTCATCCGTGGTATAGGCGCTGGCGCACCCAATGCCAATTACTACACCGGCAACATCGAACAAGCACCTAACCTTCCTTGGAAAGGTATTGTGCCATTCACGCAACTCCTAACCGATAAGTTTGGCGTACCGGCTAGCATCACCAACGATGCCAATGCAGCCGCTATGGGCGAGATGACCTACGGTGCTGCACGAGGCATGAAGAACTTCATCATGATAACCCTCGGTACTGGCGTTGGATCAGGTATCGTTATCGATGGTAAAGTGGTATACGGACACGACGGCTTTGCAGGCGAACTGGGACACACCACTGTCGTTCGCCAAAACGGTCGGCTCTGTGGCTGTGGTAAGCACGGCTGCCTTGAAGCCTATGCTTCTGCCAATGGCGTGGCGCGTACGGCTCGAGAGTTGATGGAGACTACCACTCGGGATAGTCTTCTACGCAAACTCGATGTCGAAAACATCACATCTAAAGATGTATACGATGCTGCCGTTCAAGGCGATGTACTGGCAAAAGAGATATTCGAATACACAGGTCGTATCCTCGGTGAGAAGTTTGCCGACTTCATAGCTTTCTCTTCACCAGAGGCCATCATCATGTTCGGTGGACTGACACGTTCGGGTAACTTCATCCTCGACCCCGTCAAGAAATACATGGACCTTAATGTCATGCCGCAATGGAGAGGTAAAGTCAAACTCCTCTTCTCCGACTTGAAAGAGTCTGACGCAGCCGTACTCGGTGCATCCGCTTTGGCTTGGGAACTGTAGCATGCGCCCACGTATCTGCTTCCAATTCCCTACGTGGTTCCAACACCTTTATCGTGGTGTCACTTGGAGACAAAAAGAGTCATCGAAGGTTATTTACTTAACTTTCGATGACTCTTGTACGCCTCAAGTAACGCCCCAACTGCTCGCACTCTTAAGAGAGTGGGGCGTACACGCCACTTTCTTCTGCGTAGGCGATAACATTAGCAAATATCCTGAACTATGCCAGCATATTGTCCAAGAAGGACATACCGTCGGTAACCACACTTTTCATCATGTAGCTGGTCTTCGAACCTCGCTCAAGAACTATCTAAATGAAGTAGAACAGACCGACCAACTCATCGATGCTATCTACCTTCAATGTGGTAAACAAAGAGAACATAAGTTATTCCGCCCGCCGTATGGCAAGATGACTCTCTTTCAGCGATTGACACTCGCTCATTCACACACAATAGTCCTTTGGGATATCCTCACACACGACTATAACAAAGACTATACACCCACGCAGATAATGCAAGCCATACAACGCTACACACGCCCAGGCTCTATTATCGTCTTTCACGACTCTATCAAATCACGCGAGAACCTCTTTGCCGTACTACCCCAAGCACTCGCATGGTGGCAAAGCAATGGATATCAAATTAAATCACTTTAGACTCAAAAAAATAGAAGTGTCAGAGACATTGCAACCGTGGCAAGCAGCACACTGTCGAAACGGTCTAAGAAACCGCCATGCCCAGGCAATACATTTCCTGAGTCCTTAATACCCAGATTGCGCTTTATCAGACTCTCTATCAAGTCTCCTAAGGTGCCAAAGACTACTATCACTAAGGATAGTATAAGACTTTCCCATACACCATAATTCAACCCAGTCCAATGCAGTGGGTCGGCAAAGAGTAGATAACCTGCAGCCATACCGAATACAATACCACCAATCAGTCCTTCCCATGTCTTGCCTGGCGAAACACGAGGTATCATCTTATGCTTACCAATCAGCGAACCTACGCAATAGGCACCTGTGTCATTGATCCATATCACGATAAACAATGCCAAAAGCAAGTAGGGCTTCGTTATCAGAATGTTCATTAAAAAGAATGGAAAAGCAATAAACAACTGCCCAATCAATAGATTGCCCCATACCTCTAAAGCCTTGACCTCTTGCAGAAACAAGACCGCCACAATAGAAATAATCAAAATGATTATGTAGAGTAAGCAAAAGATTACTGTCGGTTCAATTTTCACCATAGCATTCATTTCCCAACCTAAACAGAATAAACAAGCCGTCAGCAGCATCGAACAGATAGTCTGCAAGAGAGGCGTATGGGTGATGTGGCAAAACTCATGCACACTCATCACACTCAGTGTCAAAAATATAGCACCAAAGCAATAGGGTACTCCAACTAAACACGCCAATACAATAATTGCCACATAGATAGCACCAAATACAGTGCGCTTCACTAACGTTGTCATATCTTAATCTATTATAATTGCACAATCATATTCCATCCCCATTTCACCCCACAAAGGTAAAACATTTTCCTCAAACCACAAACAGCAAAAATCCGTAGACCATAGTCTCGATTCGATTATCCCCAATTGTACATAGTCAATTGTCAATTTGTCAATTGTAAAATTGTAAGTTGGCAATTGTCAATTTGTCAAATCAACCTTTCTTTCATTTCTTTTATTTCTCGCAAGCGCAGCGAGCAGGAGTCTTTTTATTTCTCTGCCACGCAGTGGCAAGGAAAAACGCAAGCAGTGCAAAGGAAACATTCCCCAAGGAAACAAAAAAAAAGACCGCTCAGCAAAGCCAAGCAGTCTCTTTTCTTATCCAATCAATGAAAAACTATCCACCGAAGTTATCGAAGCGAATCATATCGTCCTCAACACCCAACGAGTGGAGTAGGTCAAGCACAGTCTTTGCCATCATTGGAGGACCGCAGAGGTAGTACTCCACATCCTCAGGATTCTCATGCTGCTTGAGATAGGTATCGCCCATCACAGGAGCAATGAAGCCCGCAGTATACTTCACACCCATGGCATCGGCTTTCGGGTCTGGACGGTCGAGAGCCAAATGGAAATGGAAGTTCGGGAACTCTTTCTCCAACTCGAGGAAGTCCTCCATGAAGAACACCTCATCGATAGCACGAGCACCATAGAAGTAATGCATCTCACGGTCACGTGTGTTGAGGGTCTTGAGCATGTGCATGATCTGTGCACGTAGAGGAGCCATACCGGCACCACCGCCTACCCAAATCATCTCACGCTTGCTATCGAAGACTGGGTGGAACTCACCATAAGGACCTGACATCATCACCTTATCACCCGGTTTGAGCGAGAAGATATAGGTTGATGCTATACCGCAAGGTACATCTTGGAACTCAGGACCGTTCTTGCACTGGTCTTTCGGCTTGAAAGGAGGCGTAGCAATACGAACGGTCAAAGTGATGATATCTCCCTCATCAGGATAGTTAGCCATCGAGTATGCACGTATAGTAGGCTCGGTGTTTACCTGATGCAGGTTGAACAGACCGAACTTCTCCCACGAGGGGATATACAAGTCACCAATCAACGAGCGGTCAAAGTCCTTGTAATAGATGTCGTAGGCAGGGATACGAATCTGCGCATACGAACCAGGGATAAAGTCCATGTGCTCACCCTTAGGCAGCGCCACCTTGAACTCCTTGATAAAGGTAGCCACGTTCTTGTTGGAGATGACGGTGCATTCCCATTCTTTTACTCCGAGGACTGACTCGCTGACCTTCAACTGCATGTCCTCTTTCACTTTCACTTGGCAACCAAGACGCCAATGGTCTTTCTGCTGTTTGCGGTTGAAATGCACTGTCTCAGTAGGCAGTATCTCACCACCACCTTCCAACACTTGGCACTTGCATTGTCCGCACGAACCCTTACCACCACAAGCGGATGGCAGATGCACACCTGCCTCACCAAGCGTGGAGAGTAGGGTACCTCCAGCAGGAACACTATACTCTTTGTCACCGTTGATGGTAATCTTCACATCGCCCGAGGCAACTAAGTACTTCTTAGCCACCAGCAAGATGATTACCAATAGCAGTATCACCGCCAAAAAGACGCCTACTGCCCAAAGAATTGCTGTAATATTCATTGTTTATAAAATTGATATTTTAATCTATATCCCCAAAGGGATTCACTATCTGCGTACCTATCCTCTATTGTCCAAATACTATCTGGCACTGGATTAAAGTATAAGAGAGTATCACCTTGAGTGCTCATAAATAGCATATCTTCAAAAGTATAAGAGATATCTAAAGTATCTTGTTCATTCGTGTAATGAAGTATTTTAGTTTCTTTGCTAGCAATGGAAATGCAATTTACCCCACAAGTATCATATCTTGAATAGTGATATTGGCACACCAATGTATCATCAGTTGTGTTCTCGATATAGTACTTGTTTATTGGCCAAAAAGGATCTATTTCGCACCTAGTACATATTATTGCGATACAAATAATTATGAGTATACTCTTTTTCACGATTACTTCCTTACTACTGTCCAATGGTATTATCTAATTATATACATATTTCCATTTCTTACCGACACCATCATATTGAACTGTATCAAACGCACACCAATCGTTATTGTCAATAGTTTCAATATATCGCAAAGTATCTCCCTTCATTGACTCAAAAAGCATGTCGCGTAGAAATGAACTAGGAGGATATACACGTATTAATGTATCTTTATTATCCCATTTCATAATACACATAGCACCCTGCGGAACAAGCAGAGTATCAAGCTTGTCTTTATTCTTAATGTCTGTCACGTAATGATAATGGTATAAACATAACACACTATCGTTTGACTCATTGTGAATATAGTACTTGGCTCTCTTTTGTAGTGGCACTTCCACTTCTATTGTACAAGCACTCAAGAGACAAAGTACTACTATGCAAATGATATTTTTATGCATAGTAGTCTCCATGGTCTTATTAAATGCTAAGTCCCGAGAAGCACATGAATGCCATTGCCATCAAACCTGCGGTGATGAAGATGATACCCATACCTTGTAGAGGCTTTGGAATATCGCTATACTCCAGTTTCTCACGGATACCTGCCATGCAGACGATAGCGAGCATCCATCCAAGACCAGAACCCAACGCAAAGGCAAATGCATCACCGAGGTTTGCGATAGCCTTCGTGTTAGCAGGGTCGAGTAGGATACGCTGTTGCATGAACAAAGAACCACCCATGATAGCGCAGTTCACGGCTATCAGTGGAAGGAAGATACCCAGTGACGAATAGAGCGATGGCGAGTACTTCTCCACAATCATCTCCACCAACTGCGTGATAGCAGCGATGACGGCAATGAAGAGGATGAAGGACAGGTAGCCAAGTCCAAGAGGGTTAAGTACATAGACTTGTAGCAGGTAGTTGACAGGCAATGTCAGCACCTGTACGAAAGTGACTGCTACACCCAAACCTGCACTTGTCTTCACATCTTTCGATACTGCCAAGTATGAGCACATACCCAAGAAGTATGCGAAAATCATATTGTCCGCAAAGATAGAGCGGATGAATAAACTCAATGCGTGTTCCATGTTACTTCTCCTCCTTATTTATAGAACGATGTGCCCATATAATGCAGCCCACCAAAATCAACGCCATAGCCGGCATCATCATCATACCGCAGTTCTCGTACACGCCACCATTAGCCACGTACCAACTCTCAGGAATGACACGATAGCCCATCAGTGTGCCCGAACCAAGTAACTCACGGATAAAGGCGATGATTACCAAGATAATAGCATAACCAAAACCGTTACCAAGTCCATCGAGTAGTGAGTCTTTGACATTGTTGGTCATAGCGAACGCTTCAAGGCGTCCCATCAGGATACAGTTCGTGATGATCAGTCCGATATACACGCTCAGTTGCATCGCCACATCGTAGGCAAACGCTTTCAGCACCTCGCTCACGAGGGTTACCAAGGCAGCTACTACCACCAGTTGTACGATGATACGAATACGCATAGGTATCGTCTTACGCATCAATGAGATGACTACGTTCGACAACGCCACAATGACCGTCACTGCGATACCCATCACGAGGGCTGGCTTCAGTTGCACCGTTACTGCCAACGATGAGCAGATACCTAATATCTGCACAACCACAGGGTTGTTCTTATTCAGTGGTCCAAGAAAGACCTCTTTTGTTTTTTGTGAAAGTGCCATGATTATTCTTCGATTTGTTCGGCTTCCTCTGTTGCAACTTCAGCGGTCTCTACGCTTTCTGCTGCTACAGCTTTCTCGCCATTCGATTCTACATTATTCAGGAACTCTGCATATTCGGCAAGGTTATTCACGAGCATGTCGTTAACGCCTGTCGATGTGATTGTTGCACCCGAGATAGCGTCCACCTTGTCCTGTCCTTCACCTGCAGCCTTACCTTCTTTGAGTACGGCTACCGATACCAACTCTCCGGCAGCATTGCGTATGTGCTTGCCGTTGAACTGATTGCGGAACTTAGCAGTCACAATCTCTGCACCCAGACCCGGAGTCTCACTCTCGTGGTTGAAGTTAACACCATAGATGGTGTTCTTGTCAGCATCGAGTGCTAAGTAACCACCAATACCGCCCCAAAGACCTGTACCCTTCAATGGGAATATGTACTTCGTGGCACCATCGATGTTGGCTACATACAACTCTTTCTCGCCTACCTTCACTGTGTCTTGCACCAATGAGAGGTAATGCGCTGCAGGGTCAGTGTTCGAGTAGTCCTGATTGAGTGCTACAAGAATCTGCTTCTGCTTGTCGAGCAACGCATTCGCTTGCTGACGTGGACTCAGCACCTGACTTGCCACGGCAAGCAGCACTGCCACGATGACAACCACTATTGTAGCATAGACAATAGTATAGACGTTGCTGTTGGTGTCTATACCTTTCTTTTCTTTATTCTCTGCCATAACTCTTAGATTTTAGCCCGTTTCATACGGCGTTTGATATTCACTTGAACGATGCACCAGTCGATGAGTGGAGCAAAGGCGTTCATGAGTAGTATAGAGAGCATCATTCCTTCTGGATAACCTGGGTTCAGCACACGGATAGTAACAGCCATGAATCCGATAAGGAAGCCGTAAATCCATTTGCCGCACTCCGTACGAGCCGAAGTGACAGGGTCTGTGGCCATGAACACTGCACCGAAAGCAAAACCGCCGGTTACGAGATGCAAGTACCAAGGCATATGTGCAGCCGCAGTGTCCGGTCCGCAGACGTTATAGAGCAATGCCGTCAGTCCACCACCAACGAAGATACTGAGCATCGTTTTCCACGATGCTACACCCGTTGAGAGCAGGAGCAGTGCACCAAGAAGGATGGCCCAGCAGCATGTCTCACCAATAGAACCCGGTATCAGACCATTGAAGGCTGTCCAAAAGTCTACCGGAACGAAACTGGCATCGGTTGAAGTAGCCACTTGTGTTAGTGGGGTAGCACCCGAGAAGCCGTCTACAATCGTCTTGCCGCCGTCCCAACCCCATGTGCCATCGGTGCGGACAAAAGCCTTATCACCAGTCATGTGTGTAGGATAAGCAAAGAACAAGAACGCACGTGCAATCAGTGCTACGTTGAAGATGTTATATCCTGTGCCGCCGAATATCTCTTTAGCAAAGATAACAGCAAACGCTGTAGCGATAGCCACCATCCACAGTGGAGTGTTGATAGGTAATACCAACGGAAGGATGATACCCGTAACAAGGAAACCTTCTTGTATCTCCTCATGCTTCCATTGTGCAACCGTGAACTCGATACCCAAACCTACTGCATACGTTACTATAATATAAGGTAGCACTGCCAGTAGTCCGAAGCCAAAGGCTTTCCACCACAAAGCGCAGGTCATAGCGCCTCGAACCAACTCACCCGTAGCGAGTAAGTGTTGATAGCCCACATTGAACATACCAAACAGCATCGCCGGCATCAGCGCCAACACTACGATAATCATCGTACGCTTCGAGTCACGTCCATCGTGAATCTGCGTGCCAATGCGCTTTGATGTGCTGGTCGGAGTAAACAGGAAAGTGTCGAATCCGTCAAACAGCGAGTGCAGAGCATGCAGTTTACCTCCCTCCGAGAATGTCGGACGGAGTTTTTCCATCATGTTATATAATCCCTTAAACATCACTCAATCTCCTTTTTTAAGTTATCCAATGCTATTCTTACTATGGCTTGCAGTGGCATCTTGCTGGTGCAGACATACTCACAGAGTGCGAAGTCTTCCGGTGCTACTTCATAAGCACCCAATGCTTCCATCTTGTCGATATTACCTGCAATCATAGCCTTGATGAGGTACTCCGGATAGATATCCATCGGGAACACCTTGTCATATTCGCCACTCACGATGATGGCACGACGACCACCTTTCAGACGAGCATCCCATTGGTAGTTCTTCTTACCAAAGAGCCAACGCGTGAACTTGCAGTCAAAGAACTTAGCAGGGTCGGTGTTACCCGTCTGGAAATTATCGAAACGAGGCATCAACCAGCCCATGAACTCATGAACATCCGTTCCTTCGTTCACTACCGATATCTGATTGCAATACACATCAATCTTCTCCTCAGGCTCTGTCTGATGACCCGACAACAGGTTGCCATTCACATAACGCAAAGGCGCATCCTTATAGACATTGCAACGCACTACGGCATCCACTGGCATACCAGGCAATACACGATAGTACCTTGGTTCTACCACTTGCGGACCGGTCAAAGCAACCAAACGCTGCATATCTACAATACCTTTCACAAAGAAACGACCTATCACCTCCAAGTCTTGAATATTGATAGTCCACATCGTCTCTCCTTTGGCTATTGGCGCTACATGGTTGATCTGCACACCTACATTGCCTGCAGGGTTGGGACCATATACCTCATATTGCGTGCAGTCCTTCAACTCACGAAACTCAGTGGCTTTCGCACCACCACGAATACCTACATACACTGGTGCAATCTTGCTCAATGCCGATACTGCTGCTTGCAGTTCTGCCAGATGACCTTTCAGTATCCATTCATAGTCAGGTGCACACGGTGCCGTGTCAAAGGTGGAAATGAAGACTGCCTTTGGTGTCTTGTTCGGCATAGTAATACAATCATAAGGACGTTGCTTAACGAAACACCACAATCCAGCCTCCAATAATGCGGCTTTAATCTCTTCTGCAGATAGTTGCGCTGCATCGCAGGTAAATTGCTTATAGACAATCTGCTTGTCAGCCTCGATGTCTATCGACATGATCTTCCTGCGCTCTCCACGATTTACGGCTACAACCTTGCCCGATACAGGCGATACAAAGTTCATTTCCGTAAACTGCTTGTCATGAAAAATAGGCGAACCAGCTTCCACTGTCTCACCCTCTTTCACCAACATCTTCGGCGTAATACCTGCAAAATGGTCCGGTACTATCGCATATATATCAGGACGACTAAGGCTACCAATCTCCTTTGCAGCCTCACCCGATACAGCAATATCCAAACCTTTTTTCAGTTTGATTACTTTGTTCATATTGGGAGTACTTTATAAATTATTTATTCGTAACTACTTTTTATTGTGCATAATCTGCAGAGTATCAGTCGGATAAAAAACAAACTTCCAACCCTACATATTATGCCACAAAGGTACAACATTTATTTCGTATTAAAGAATTATTTCGCTTATTTTTCTCCACAAAATTCTCCACCCACCAATTGTCAAATTGTCAATTGTCCAATTGTCAA
>CAYNMA010000040.1:14066-20677 GCA_964398075.1 uncultured Bacteroides sp.
AATTGTCAATTGTCCAATTGTCAATTGTTAATTATCTCCTTCGCCTTCTTGCATGCCTTGTCGTATTGCAAGAAATAAGCATATTCGCCCCGAATATAACAGTAGTGTCGAGTAATCTCTCTACCTAAAGCATGTCGAATATCCTCTTTGTTTCGGTCAAAAGCGTCTTGCCAATCGCCTGATATCTTGCCTTTAATCTCCAACAATTGATTCACTACATCCTCTGCAATATCCTCATGTTTGGCCATATCGATCAAGTCGTCGAAATATTTCTCTGTTTCACTGTTATATTGAAAACCCCTTTGCTGCAAGAATACCTTGAAGTCATCCAATATCTCATCGCTCACCTCAAACACCGTCGGATCGGCAATACTGTCGTGCGTACAATGATAATACACCGCATACTCATAGTACAAGTTCTTCGAATAGAGCGAGTAGGAGATGTTCACCTTGCTCGTGTCTTCCTCTAAGGTAATATCAGGAATAATCCCGCCACCGTCTTTTACCACTCTCCCTTTCTTGGTGTGGAAAATATGTTTCAGACTGTCTTTCTTGCTCTCTGCCTCTTTACCTCTGTAATCAATGGCTTGAATGCACCGACCCGAAGGAATATAGTACTTGGCGGTCGTCACTTTGATATTGCCATTATATGCTATTGGATACACCGATTGAACCAAACCCTTACCGAAGGTCCGTTCTCCAATCAATGTCGCACGGTCAAGGTCTTGCAATGCACCCGACACAATCTCCGCTGCCGATGCAGTGCTCCCATCCACTAAAACATATAGTGGCAAGTCGGGATACTTCGGCGCAACCGGAGTCTTGTAGATCCGTTGCGATGCTTTGGTCTTGCCCTTGGTCGTTACCACTTCTGTCCCTTTGTCTACAAACAGACTCATTATCCTCACGGCCTCGCTAATAAGTCCACCGCCATTACCACGCAAGTCGATGATGAGGGCATCAATCTTATTCTGCTCATTGAGTTGGTCTAAGGTCTGACCAAACAAGGCACCAGAGTTCTCTGTGAATTCTGAAAACGCAATAAAGCCAATATGACCTTCCAATACTGCCGCATAAGAAATCGGACATATTTTCACCTCCTCGCGCTCAAAACTGCGTACGAAAGGTTTCGCAACGCCCTCACGACGCAACTTCAGTGTAACCGTACTTCTCGGCGTACCGCGCAACATCGACGATACCTCTGCCGTCGTCTTTCCTACCACCTTCTTGCCGTCCACTTCCAATATCCTATCGCCTGCCCACAATCCGTTCTTCTGTGCTGGCATACCTTCGTAAGGTTCTGATATACACACCGTATCGCCTTTCTGCATGATCATGGCACCAATACCGCCATACTTGCCGGTCGTCATCATCTTCAAGTTACTTGTCTTGTCCTCCGGAATATACACGGTATAGGGGTCTACTTGTCGTAACATCTGATTGATAGCCGTTTCCGTCATCTCCTCATAGTTCAAAGTGTCCGCATAGTTTATGTCCAACTGACGCATCACATCGTTGAAGATAGTCAGCGACTTATTCACTCTCGATGTCGTCTCATTGGCGTGTAGGGTAGGGACTATTAGCAGTGCTAATAAAGGTAGTATAATATTCTTTTTCATAATCTTAGGGAATATATGTTGATATATCTTTTCCATGGGCGTACAAGTCGCGTACCAGCGTCGAGGAGATATGCGCATATTGCGGACGAGTATAGAGCAGCACGGTCTCAATATCGCCCAGTTCCTTATTGGCTTCTGCCATGTTACGTTCATACTCAAAATCGGCTACGCAACGCACGCCGCGCAAGATGAACTCTGCCCCTTGCTGACGAGCAAAATCCACGGTCAAGCAGTCGTAAATCTCCACGCTCACTCGTGGCTCATCGGAAAAAGCCTTTCGTATCGCCTCCAGTCGCTTCACCTCGGGAACCGATGGCACTTTCACGCTGTTACTCCCTATGCCTATCACTATCCTATCAAACATCGTCAAGGCTCGCTTCACAATGTCGTAGTGACCTATCGTAAACGGGTCAAACGACCCTGGAAAAATAGCAGTCTTCATTGTCGTATTCTTCTTTTATAAAAATCATTTTTGACTATATAAGTCTGTTTGTGCATACATTACATCATACATAATCAGTCCTTCAGCGCAGCGGTCTTGTGTCTTTTAGCGCAGCGGTCTTGTGTCTATTTATGATAATTGTTTTTGACCCTAAGTTTTTTAGATTTTTTAGACCACGTATATTTAGACATATCCCTGTCCGTCAAGGAGAATATTTGGCTAATATTTGACAATATTTGTTCCAACATTTATGTTAATCAGTCTTTCAGCGTAGCGGTCTTGTGTCTTTTAGCGCAGCGGTCTTGTGTCTATTTATGATAATTGTTTTTGACCCTAAGTTTTTTAGATTTTTTAGACCACGTATATTTAGACATATCCCTGTCCGTCAAGGAGAATATTTGGCTAATATTTGACAATATTTGTTCCAACATTTATGTTAATCAGTCTTTCAGCGTAGCGGTCTTGTGTCTTTTAGCACGCAGTGCGGTCTTGTGTCTGTTTATGACCAATTCATGTCAATACGACGCAGTCGTCCGTTCAAAAGTTCGCCGCCGCAGCGGTCCTGTGTCTTTCAGCGCAGCGGTCCGTTGTCCTTTCATGACCAATTCATGTCCATACGACGACAGTCGTCCGTTTAAGTTAATAGTCAGTCAGTGTAGTGTTCTTGGTTCACCAACGGATTCGCATACATCTCCAATATCTTCTCCCGCAAAAACTCCCTATCCGGCTCAATATCCTCAATCAATCCAATCTTTTTGTCGATATACTCAGCGAACGCCATTCTCTCCTCATTGGTGTAATCCTTCGCATACTTATCCGTATGCAAATATTCATCATAAGCAATCTTATTGGTATTGAAGATATGGTAGTGCCGATGGATATGTTCATCGATAATCTGCGCCACATGCTCAATCTGCTCGTTGCGTATGGCGTACTGCGATATCGCTTCAGCCAATTCACTATTGATAGACGGTGTAATGCAAAACGCCACCTTGCCTTTCCAACCCATCAAACCCGTCTTCATACTCAGCAAGTCGTCCGCCTTGGTCTTCACATACACCCCATTATCTCGTTTGATCTGCATCTCTTTCGCCTTCAAGTAGTCGCAGGGGTCGTACTCGTACGACAGCGATACCGGAGTGATATTCAACTTCTTCAGCCGCTCTTGCAATGTCCCTTCGCCAACCATCGTCAGCATCTTCAGCACCGCCGGCTGAGTACGGTCATTCCCGTCTTTGGCTCGACCTTCACGCTGTGCTAACCACACATTATGGTGCAACTCGCTGATAACATGCAGTATATAACCACTAAGCAACGACGAGTTGGTCAGTATCTCTCTCGGACTACCTCCACGAATAACGCTGAACGCCTTGTTCGCACGCACAAAATCCTCAATCCACGGCTGCGCATAGAGGTTCGTGCCGATACCTATATAAATACGGTCACCTGTCTGCTGCTTGTAGGCGTACGACAGAAAAGCCGAGTCAAGAATGATATCCCGATGGTTGGTCAAGAACAGTGCCGACTCACTCTTTTTCAGGTTCTTAAACCCTGTCAGTGTCAGACCCGAAGTGGTCGTTTGCAACAGCCTATCCAGCAGCGGAAACACTATATATTGGTCCAGTTCGCCCACGTTCTGTATCGTTTGCAGTGCGCCGATCACTCGCTGTGCATCAAAGCCGCTACCCATCAACTGCCCCAACTTAGGCAGCAGATGCCTGAAGGTCTCGTCTTGCGCTACACGAGATAGCACCTCATGCAGGTCCTCGTCTTCGTAGGCACGGATACTATTGAAATCTTGATTCATATACTTTTTTTACTTCACATTCAATCTTACATTCATCAGCCCCAAACTCCTGACTTATAATCCGACTCTCCGTGTCTTTTATCAGTCGCATCTTGTCGTTCAACTGCTCATAAGGAAAAATCAGCGTCTTTTGCACAGTCACGTCCTTCGTGATGATAGCGGCTTTGCTCAGTGCATCGGCCGTGGCTGTTTTATATGCGACCGTCAATCCGCCCGTGCCAAGCAAGATACCTCCAAAATAACGCACCACCACCACGAGGATATTCGTCAACCCATAAGAGTTGATCTGCCCTAAGATAGGTCTTCCAGCCGTTCCCGATGGCTCCCCATCGTCATTCGCACGCCATTGGTCTTTGTCTGCACCCAACATATACGCGTAGCACACATGCCGAGCATCGTAGTACTCCCTTCTGTAGTTCCCCACCTGCTCCTTCACCTCGTCGACACTCCCCACAGGCATCGCAAACGCCATGAACTTACTTCCTTTGTCCTTGTATAGTCCCTCCGACAACGATTCTATGGTTTGATATGTGTCTGCCATAAATATTCCTTATTCCAAATCCCATCCAAATCCCCTTTTCCAAATCCCCTTCCCAAATCCCTTTCCAAATCCTTTTCCAAATCCCCTATCGAAAGAAACTAAAATTCACATTACCATACACCCGATGACTCTCAAAATGGGGATGTCCCGAGAAATCGTTCTGCGCCGAGTGTTCCAACACAAACCAACCGCCCGTTCCCAACAGCCCGTTCTCAAACACGAGGTCGGGTAGGGTAGCCAGCGTCTCCAACTGATATGGGGGATCAGCAAAGATAAAATCGAACTGACGCTGGCAGGTCTTGATATAACGGAATACATCATCCCGCACAAGGGTGAGGTTATTGATACCCAGACTCTTGCAAGTGCTGATGATGAAGTTCTGCTGCGTATGCGCTTTCTCCACCGAGATGACCTGACGAGCACCTCTCGATACGCACTCCAGACTGATACTACCCGTTCCGGCAAAGAGGTCTAACACGTCCATGTTCTCTATGCTCATGCGGTTCTCCATGAGGTTAAACAGACTCTCTTTGGCAAAATCCGTCGTCGGACGAGCCGTAATCTTGGTAGGCGGCACGATTCGCCTACCTTTATATTTGCCTGAGATAATACGCATCTTATAGGGGTCTTATATTCAAATAATCTGTCAATGTCTTGTTGCTCGCCCAAGCCCTGTCGTTAATGTAGATTGGCACTTGCCTATCTTGCAGTACTTCCTCACTGATACTCAGTAAGTAATACAACATATCCTCCGCACTCTTATAGGCATACACATTAGCCAACTGCAATCGCCCTTCTTTGTATGCCACTACACCTATTGCTTCGTCAAACACTGCTACAACCACCTTCGTCGCCTCTGTCAAAAGCCGACTCTGCTCCATCAGCCAACTCACGCAATGCTCTTCTTCGCCTGTTTTCTCATGCAGTACATAGCAATGCTCATCGTCTATATGATGGACCGCAATCTCTTGCTTCGGGTCGATATGCTCCTCCATGAAGTTCAGCCACAGGTCTTGGTCCTCCTCACGGTACAACGCCTCCGGCACAACGCAGAAGTGCGATGTATAAGAAAACAATCCACCGCCAATAGAGCCGATGGATTGTGTTGCCGATGATGAACTGTCCTTAGCCACCATCATTATTCGTTATTCCCAGTTACCCGCATTGTTGTTCGGCGCAATAATCGAACCGAACTTCAAACCTGGATAGTGGTCCAACTTGGTCTCCTTATCAATCAAGTTAACACGCTCTTGGTCGTCCAAATCCTTCAAGTAGGTCTCATAAGGCGTACGAACCTCTATCAATGGCACCTTGATACCACGGTCGGTCTGATAACCGTTGTTGGTCTCTACCTCAAAACGAACATTGTCGGTATAAGGCACATAGATGATCTTCTCGATGTTGTCTTCGTTGAACTCACCTTTATACAACGATTGAATCATGTTCGTGTATACTGTATCACGTTTGAACCCTTCCAAACCGTTAGCTTTAATCTCTTTGGCGTTACCCTTTGCAACGATCTTCACCGCTTTCTCTTCGGTCAATCCTGCCTCCAATTGTGCCTCTGTCAACGCACCTTCCTTCAGCACCTCTTTCTTGGGAGCGGTCTTAAGGAACAGTATCAACGAGTCCAAATCGGCTGTGTAATAACCTTTTTGGGTGCGGAACTCGCCCTCTGCGGTACGAATATGCATCAAGTTCTTGATGATTGCGTTCTCCCGTTGGGTTTTCTTCTCCTCAAACTTAATTGGAGTCATAATACTCATAACGCATACATACGTCATGAAACAGATGGCAATGCCAAGCAAAATACGAACTGTCGTTTTCATTTTCAGTCTATGATCTTAGATTTATATTCTTAGTTTTATATCCTTAGTTTTGTATTCTTCGATTTGTATCCTTAGAATTGTATCCTTAGAATTGTATCCTTAGAATTGTATCCTTCGTTTTGTATCCTTAGATGTATATCCTCTGTCTTGTGTCCTTAGATGTACATCTTCAGACTTGTATCCTTAGATTTGTATTCTTAGGTTTACATTCACTTTTATTCACTATTTCCGATGCCCATTCCGAGACATCACAAATCCGCTGCAAATTTAGAAAGAAATTCTTATTCACACAACTATTGCAAGAATTTTTCTAAAACTGCACAATTAACCACCACCTACCAACTAATTTGGTAGGCTTAAATTCCCCTCCCTT
>CAYNMA010000041.1:0-20321 GCA_964398075.1 uncultured Bacteroides sp.
CTACCAAGTAGGCTTCGTTGCACTCTGGCCATTGAGCATTGCATACGGTTGTGGTGTGTCCACAGCGATGCCAAGTTTCTTCGGCTATATGGGGTGCATACGGTGCCAGCAGCACAGCAAACACTTCGAGTATCGCTTTCTTGTTGCAATGCAGCGCCTGCAATTCGTTTTGCGCTATCATGAATGCAGGGATAGAAGTATTGAATGAGAAGTTCTCAATGTCCCACGTAATCTTCTTGATGAGTTTATGTAGGCTGCGCAATTCATCAGCTGTAGGCGTATCATCCGACAGGTTCTCGTACATATTCCACAAGCGTTTCAAGAAACGATGCACACCATCAATACCATTGGTATCCCATGGTTTTGACATCTCGAGCGGACCGAGGAACATCTCGTAGAGACGCAGGGTATCAGCACCGAACTTAGCCACTACATCATCCGGATTCACTACGTTAAACATCGATTTCGACATCTTCTCAATAGCCCATCCGCAGCGGTACTGTCCATCCTCGAGTATGAACTCAGCGTCCTTATATTCTGGCAGCCATGCACGGAATGCATCTAGATCAAGAATATCATTGCTGACGATGTTTACGTTCACATGAATAGGTTGTACTTTGTCTTTATATTCAGGGGTGTCGATCAGTCCGTATGACACGTATGTGTTCTGGCTGCCGACCAATCGATAGACGAAGTTCGAACGCCCTTGGATCATTCCTTGGTTGATCAATTTATGGAATGGCTCATCCTCACAGATATATCCGAGATCGTATAGGAACTTGTTCCAGAATCGACTATAAATTAGGTGCCCGGTAGCATGCTCTGTACCTCCGATGTAGAGATTTACTTGTCGCCAATAGTTGTTAGCCTCGTGGCTGACAAGTGCCTCGTTGTTATGATTATCCATATAACGGAGATAGTAGGCCGAAGACCCTGCAAATCCTGGCATTGTACACAGTTCGAGTGGGAAGACAGTCTTGTCATCGATTAGTGCTTTATCCACTACTTTGTGGTTTTGTTCATCCCAAGCCCAGCATTGTGCATTGCCGAGTGGCGGCTCACCAGTTTCGGTCGGCTTGAAGTTGCTTACTTCTGGTAATAGCAATGGCAGGCACTCTTCTGGTAGAGTATATGGCATACCATGTTTGTAGTAAATTGGGAAAGGTTCGCCCCAGTAGCGCTGACGGCTGAAGACAGCATCACGCAGACGGTAGTTTACTTTCACGCGACCAATACCTGTGTTGTTGATGTATTCCTTCATCTTGGCAATAGCCTCTTTCACCTGCAGGCCATTCAAGAAACCAGAGTTGATCATTATGCCTTCTTTGGCATCGAAACTCTGTTCGCTGACGTCTGCACCTTCGATTAGAGGAATGATAGGCAAGTTGAAGTGTTTCGCAAAAGCATAGTCACGACTGTCATGTGCCGGCACTGCCATGATAGCGCCCGTACCATATCCTGCTAATACATAGTCGCTTATGTAGATAGGAATCTCTGCATTAGTTAGGGGATTGATAGCGTATGAGCCCGTGAATACACCTGTCACACGGCGGTCGGATATACGTTCACGTTCAGTGCGGTGTTTCACCATGTCGAGATATGCATCTACAGCTGCCTGTTGATCTGCTGTTACAACGCGAGCTACATACTCGCTCTCAGGCGCTAGTACCATGAAGGTAACGCCAAATACGGTGTCTGCTCGGGTGGTAAAGATGGTGAATGGTTCATCTTGTCCTTTGATCGCAAATTGCATCTCTGCACCTTCACTGCGACCAATCCAGTTACGTTGCGTCTCTTTCAAACTATCAGTCCAATCAATGCGATTCAGACCCTCCAACAGACGTGGCGCATAAGCACTCACGCGTAGGTTCCATTGACGCATCACACGTTGTTCTACCGGGTAACCACCCCGAACGGATAAACCTTCGCTTACTTCGTCATTAGCCAATACACATCCTAGTTTCGGACACCAATTGACTTTCGTATCTGCTAGGTAGGCAATACGATACTGCATCAGTCGCTCTTGTTGCTGTTGTTCGGTTAGAGTGCCCCAAGTTGGGTCTTCAGCCTCCCATTTAGCAATCAACTTACTGATAGGCTGTGCCTTCTGCAACTGCGTATCATAATACGAATGGAACATCTGTACGAACGCCCACTGGGTCCAGCGATAGAAGTCAGGGTCGCAAGTCTTCACTTCACGATCCCAATCGTAGCAGAACCCAATCTTCTGTAGTTGTTCAATATAACGTGCGATGTTCGTCATCGTCGTTTTCTCAGGATGTTGACCAGTCTGTATGGCATATTGCTCTGCGGGCAGACCGTATGAGTCAAAGCCCATTGGGTGGAGCACATTGAAACCTTGCAGACGTTTGTAGCGACTGTATATATCGCTGGCTATGTAACCAAGAGGGTGTCCTACATGTAGTCCTGCACCGCTCGGGTAGGGGAACATGTCTAGTACATAGAACGGTTTCTTATCGCTCTTGTTGCTTACTTTATAAATACCATCTTTTGCCCATTGAGATTGCCATTTCTTCTCAATCTCTGTGAAATTATATTCCATTATTTTCTTATTTAATTTCTATGTTAAAGTCCCAATTCTTTGCGTATTTGTTCTGCTGACACAAACTGTATACCGTGTATTCCGACTGCTTTCGCGCCTTCTATATTGGCAAGATTATCGTCAAAGAATACTGCAGTATTCGGATTGATATGGTATCGGTTAAGCAAAATAGTATATATTTGGGGCTCAGGTTTGAGACATTTTTCGTCTCCGGACAATACGAATCCTTCTAGTAAGTCGAAAACAGGATACTTCGACCGAATTTGATAGAATGTCTCTGCCGACCAGTTGCTCAGTCCATAGATGTGATATCCGGCTGTTTTAAGGTCTTGCAATAGTTCCTGCATACCGTCTATCTGGTTGCCCATCATCTGCTTCCAATCGGTCCAGTACATGCGTATCTCTTTCTCATATTCCGGATGTTCGGCTATCTTCTCTGCAATCCCATCTGCGAAAGGCTTTCCTCCATCCATTTGTGCATTCCATTCAGGAGTGCATATATTCGTAAGGAAATAGTCTGTCTTCTTCGTGTCGCCGAAATAGGAATCATACAGATAGTGTGGATTCCAATCCACTAACACCCCACCAAAGTCGAATATTATCGTATCTATTTTGTTCATCTATTTTGTGCCTATAGAGTTATCATCTCTTTTCAACTCGCGAAGCAACTCCAATCCCTTCATAGTAAGATAATAGGCTTGGTTAGCACGATGTAGTGTATTGGGATAGAGCAATGCGACATATCCATTTTCTATTGCAGGGTTCAGGTAACTTTCTGTGAAATGACTACGGCTTTTTATGTTCATGAGAGTCATAATCTCCTCTCGTGTCTTTGTGTCACCTCTAATGATTTTAATGAGTCTCTTCACATGGTCACTTACTTGGTCACTCACATGGTCACTCACTTGTCCGGTTACTTGTCCTGTCACTTGTCCGGTTACTTGTCCTGTCACTTGTCCGGTCACATGTTCACTCACATGTTCACCATCCCATATCTCTTGTTCCGATTCGTCTCTTTCAGGTCTCCAAATGATAGTACGAAAATCATCATCTTGGATGAATTCCGGTGTCCGAAGCCCGTATGATACACAGCTTTTAATAATATCCGTGGTACCAGTCCCCATCTGTTCTATATAACCTGTTAGATAAACAGGATTAGCCAACATAGGATTGACTGGACGAGAGCTATGTATGCCGTGCAGTTTCTCAATTGTGATACCATGGGGCAGCTTGCCAGGGTTCCATATCTCCAACCTATCCTTGAACAGCATCACTTGTACACTCCCATTGCTGGTATAGTCGCGGTGAACAATTGCATTGACAATAGCTTCTCGAACTGCCTGCGCAGGTAGTTCTGGTGTAACATCTACTTGCGCTGAATGAATACGCTCACCCACACGTTGGTCGATACGAGCCATGACAAAACTAACCGCCAAGTCAACTTGATCAAATACAGAACCTCCATACATCTGAAGCGAAGCAATAGGCTTCTCGACCTCTGTGCCATAGAAATGAGCACATTTGACTGTCGCAGAGACAAACCATTTCTGCACATTCTTGGCAAACAATAGTAATGCAGCATTCTTGATTTTCCCGTCCTCTGTAATCAAATTGAGACTATTGAGAATCTGTGGTATATTGTCTTCCGAATAAGTCAAAGGGAATTGTCTAACCTCGCGTGCCACCCCGACAAACCAATGTATCTTTTCTTTGTCCAAATCTTCTATCTTTGCATCAGGATGAACCGACGCATCGAAAGGTCCTTGACGGAGAATGTGGTGAGAAGTCATATACTCAACCAACGCTGCATATACATTGCTCTGCAACTCCTCGTACGAGTTGAACTCATTGCGAATCACATCGTTGTCTATCCTCTGTTTGAATAGTTCCTCTTTCTCTTCCCTCTCTGTAGCCTGTTTTACAAAGGCAATCCTATATGCATGATGTGCTGTAGCCGTATCGTATTCATGCTCAGTAGGTGAGATACCTCCCGCATCTTGATAACCATATCGTTGTCCAATAAGCAAGAGATAAATCTCCGAATGCTCTGCTTGTGAGAGAAAGGCATTCTGTGCAGAATTATCTTGAGCCGGCAGTTCTTCAAATAGAAATGGCTCAAAGTACAGCGACAGCAAAGCATCCTTCCGGATGTAATCTGCAATCTGACGACGCTCCTGTTGGAACTCGCTCTGTACGCTACTGATAAATATATTCTGCTTTGCCATCGGATCTAAGATTATAGCAACTTCTTCACTTGCTCATACACATTCTCCGCCGTAAACCCAAGCTTCTCATCGAGCACCTTATACGGCGCCGAGAACCCAAAGGAGTTCAATCCCCAGACCGTTCCATTCTCGCCGACCAACCCTTCAAGCGTACAGGGCAGTCCTGCCGTCATACCAAATCGCACTACTCCTTTCGGTAGTACTGCTTCTTGGTATTCTTTGCTTTGTTCGCGGAATAGCCCTTCACTCGGTACGCTGACTATCTGTAGACGTATGCCGTCTTTGCGCAGAAGTTCTGCTCCTGCTACTAAGGTGCTTACTTCGCTACCCGATGCCAACAATACAACTTGTGGATTCTCATCTTTGCTCACGATATACGCACCCTTGCGGAAACCATCCAAATTAGTATTTGGTACGGGTGCAATATCTTGGCGCGATAGTATAAGGGCAGTAGGTGTCTCGATATTCTCCATTGCCAGTCGCCATGCCATCGTCGTCTCCTCCGCATCGGCAGGACGCAATACTAGCATCGAGGGTTTGCCCGAGTGGTTATGCAGTTTCTCCATCAGTCGTATCTGCGCTTCTTGTTCTACAGGCTCATGGGTAGGTCCATCTTCACCCACGCGGAAAGCATCGTGGCTCCAAATGAATTTGATAGGCACCTCCATCAGTGCAGCCATACGTACAGCCGGCTTCATATAGTCGCTGAATACGAAGAATGTGCCGCAGGCAGGAATGATTCCTCCATGCAGTGACATACCAATGCATACACACGCCATAGTCAGCTCGCTGACACCTGCTTGTAGGAATTGTCCAGTGAAGTCACCTCGACGGAGAGCATGCGTCTTCTTGAGGAAGCCGTCTGTCTTGTCAGAGTTGCTCAAGTCGGCCGACGATACAATCATATTCCCCACATTCTCAGCAAGATAAGACAGTACAGTAGCAGAAGCATTACGCGTAGCCGCTCCTGCTTTCTGTTGTATCTCACTCCAATCGATGCACGGAGTCTCGCCGCTCATGAATGTCTCATACTCCTTTGCAGCCAACGGATTAGCCTGTTTCCACTCATAATATTTCTCGTAACGCTGATTGCATATCTCACGCAGTGTAGCGGCACGCTTATCATAGAGTTCTTGCACCTCCTCAAAGATGCGGAATGGATTCTCAGGGTCACCGCCAAGATGCTTAATAGTAGCCTCAAACGATGCACCCGACTTGCTAAGCGGATTGCCATGCGTCGAACATTTGCCCTCAAAGTTCTCACCTTCTTCAGTGACACAGCCCTTACCCATCGTCGTGTGCCCAATAATCAGACTCGGACGCTGATGCTCCTCTTTCGCTTCCTGCAATGCCAAACGAATAGCACCAGGGTCATTTCCAGGTATCTCTTGCACATACCAACCCCACGCTTCATATTTTGCTGCCACATCCTCAGCCGTCACCGCATCGCAGTTCGTAGACAGTTGCACACGATTAGAATCGTAGAACATGATGAGGTTATCCAGTCCCAGATAACCCGCAATACGCCCTGCACCTTGCGAAATCTCCTCTTGCACACCACCGTCCGAGATGAAAGCATAGATAGTCGGATTGTGCACCTCCCCATATCGAGCATTGAACCACTTGGCAGCAATAGCCGCACCAACGGCAAAGGTATGCCCTTGTCCGAGAGGTCCCGAAGTATTTTCTATACCTCGTGCCACGCAACGTTCAGGATGCCCTGGCGTCACACTGCCCCATTGACGCAGGTTCTGCAGGTCCTCAAGTGTATATTTACCCGTTAGACACAACTGTGCATAGAGCATCGGAGCCATGTGTCCTGGGTCAAGGAAAAACCGGTCACGCGCTTCCCATTCAGGGTTCTCTGGGTCATATTCCAAAAACTCGGAATAGAGTACATTGATAAAATCTGCTCCTCCCATGGCACCACCAGGGTGTCCACTTTTAGCTTTCTCTACTGCTGCTGCTGCGAGTATGCGGATATTGTCCGCTGCTCGGTTCATAAGTTGTGTGGTGTTATTCATATTCATATAACTTTGTTTTTCAATGTATTAGTTTCTCAATATATTAGAAAGTCCATCCTAAATAATAGTTAAAACCAATATTCGTATCTTGCCTATACCCGAAACCAGGTATATAATAGGCTGTCAGTTTGTTTTCTTTGCGCGTCATCAATATCTTTAATCGTACACTCCAACCGATGTGAAAGTGCTTATATACTTGCACTTGACAACCGGCAACAACCTCTCCCCATACATCGCATCGCACCTGTTTAGGATAACTCATCCTAACCTCGTCCTGCCAATAATCGTGCGGCAGAAGGATATTGCTCGTCGTGTGCTGTTGTACAGCGGTGCCAACACGCAAACCCACCAACAACTTATGCGGCGAATCCTTATGTTTCTTCAGTGCACTCAAGTCAAGTCCCACTCTCCCAAATCCACCTCGTCCTTGAAACTGACCCCTACCAGTCGACACATTCGCTTGCGCATATCCCAACTCGAGAGTAGGGAAGAACCGCTGACAGAGATTCGCATTGACCATCATCTCATAACTCTGCACCTTTCCCTTACTCATCGCCACCTCGAGAATAGGCGTCCCAAGGTCAATCTTTAGATTCATCCCATTCCAAATGCTGTCTTTCGCCTCTTCGCCAAAAGCAAAGAGAGCAATGCCGAGAAACATATTTAGCAACAACGTCCTTTTCGTCATAGCCGAAGAATGATATGTAACCTCGCATTATCTTGTGCCACGTTCTCAATGGTCGCATTGATCATCTCAATATTATCCACCAATCCCCCCGTGCAAACAATGCTGTCAAGCGTGTAATAGACAAAACAACCGCATGCCATCGAGATAAACGTCGGGTTGTTCTGATGGTATACTTTCAAATGGTTCTCGGCCGACCCACCTACGGTGAAAACGAATTCCGTACAAGTGGTATCAACCCGCAGTGGCAGACTAAGTGACGAAACCCCACTTTGATGGTTCATCCAAATAGAGTCTTGCCCTGCTCCCCAAAGATTGATGTCTGGCAATGCCGTTTGTGCAATAGTGTCATGGCTCGCATTGATCGAATCCACTTTCAGCACTACCTGCAGCCGTGCCGTATAATCGGTTCGGCACTCGGTATCCACACTGCAGCCGATGAACAGACAACCCGTCATCAACAGCCCGAATAGATATCTCAGCGCCTTCGTCATAGTCTTTTTACATCAATGTCCTAACTTCCGTCTTGAGTGCCTCTAAAGCACGCTGCGTTGGCGTCTCACCGTTGGTTGCATAACTGGTTACCAATAACTTAGCCATCATCATAGCTCCGTCGGTGGCTGCAAACTGTTGCGCGCAAGTGTTCACAAAACGAAGCATCTCTTCCTTGGCAAAAACAATATTCGTCCACACCTCGTCGCTCACATAGATCTGTTGCGAGAGGTTGTGGTCAAACTCTTTGCGGATAACCTCAAGCAGCTGCTGCTGCAGTTGTTGACAGTTAAGTGCACTGATATCCAAACTGAGCAACATGCGACTTGGCTCCAATCGTTCAAGCAAAAGCGTGAAACGCTCGTAGGCCTGCAACCGCACAGCGGTAATGGTCTTTTGCGACTGTTTGCGCAACTCGAAGTTACGCCGAGCCGCCTCGTTCTTCATCTGTTTCTCCGTCGCAAGCCAAGTTGACAATAGAACAACCAGCGCCGGAATGGTGTATTTGAGTACTTCTAACATATTCTAATCCTTTCAAATAACCCATAAATGACCGTTTTCGACCGTCCACAATGAGCCGATACAAAGATACAACATTCTTTTCAATCCGTAAAATATTCTCCCGATTATTTTCCAATCTCCCATCTTTTGAGCCTTTCAATGCTATATCGCTACCCTTGTTCGTACTCAAGTTGCTACGCAATATGGAGACGACACGCCCTCGAGTCGTCCGGGTCGTCAGACCCGTTTGACTATGCTACACAATTGTAAATTGTCAATCGTCCAATTGTCAAATCAATATTCTCTTTCTTTCTCTTGCACGCAGTGCAAAGGAAACAAAAAGAACTACTAGCAAAAAAACAGAGGCTATCCAACGAAACACGTCAGACAGCCTCCGTCATTAAGAAAATGGGAAATCTGAATTACTTAATCCATTCAAAACCAGTATATGGCTGCAAAGCAGCAGGGATATGTATTCCCTCCTCTGTCTGGTTGTTCTCCAATAGAGCAGCCACAATACGAGGCAACGCCAATGCTGAGCCGTTCAAGGTGTGACACAATGCCACCTTCTTGTCTTCACTACGACGATAACGGCAGTGCAGACGGTTGGCCTGATAGGTATCAAAGTTCGATGTCGACGAAACCTCCAACCAACGGTGTTGCGCCTCCGAATAAACCTCAAAGTCGTAGCAGAGTGCTGCAGTGAACGACATGTCGCCGCCGCAGAGACGCAATACACGGTAAGGCAACTCCAACTTCTTGAGCAATCCCTCAACGTGGTTCAGCATCTCCTTGTGGCTCTCATCACTATGCTCTGGCTTGTCAATGCGCACAATCTCAATCTTACTGAACTCGTGCAGGCGGTTCAAACCACGAACATCCTTGCCGTAGGAACCTGCCTCGCGACGGAAACACTCAGTGTATGCGCAGTTCTTTATTGGCAAATCCTTCTCGTCAATAATCACGTCACGATACAAGTTCGTCACAGGCACCTCTGCCGTAGGGATAAGATACAAATCGTCCACTTCGCAATGGTACATCTGACCCTCTTTGTCGGGCAATTGTCCCGTGCCGTAACCCGATGCGGCATTAACCACCGTCGGCGGCATAATCTCGGTATATCCAGCCTTGTTCGCTTCAGCGAGGAAGAAGTTGATCAACGCACGCTGCAACTGCGCACCCTTGCCGATATACACAGGGAACCCTGCACCCGAAATCTTCACACCAAGGTCAAAGTCGATGAGGTTATATTTCTTTGCCAACTCCCAATGAGGTAACTTCTCGCTCTTCGCAATGCGCTCAGCAGCAATCTGTTCGTCAATGTCACCACGCCAATCTTTCAGCAGCACACCTTTACCTTGTTCAATGACATCAATCATCGGTTGGTTAGGCCAATTGCCAATGCGTACTGCAAGATTATCTTCGGCTGCAACACCCTCAGGCACAATGTCGTATGGCACATTAGGGATAGTCAACAGCAACTTCGTCATCTCGTCTGCAACAGCCGACATCTGATTGTCGTATTGCGCTATTCGCTCTTTGAGGTCGCCAGTCGTCTTCTTTGCCTCGTCTGCCTCGGCTTTCTTACCTTGACCAATGAGTGCACCAATCGACTTCGAAATCTTGTTCATCTCCGATGCTGCAAGGTCCTTCTGTTGCTGAGCCTCTTTGCGCTGTGCATCAAGCGTCAATACCTTCTCGATGGCCTCTTCTGCACCCGAGAAATGTTTCTTATTAAGCCCCGCTATAATGGCGGCTTTGTTATCGTAAATCTGTTTCAGTGTAAGCATATACAATATCCTTTATAAATCATGAATATTCTATAATTAGCAAATCTCCCGCTGCCTGATGGGTAACCCCAACAGCGACGGGAGATTTATCTGATGCTGACATTGCTGTCAGTCCTCACCTATTTCTCAAGCCTCTGCTGGAGCAATAGGCTCTATTGATACATAAGAACGATCGTTCTTACGCTTGCGGAATGTCACAATGCCATCTACTAGGGCATACAACGTGTGGTCGCTACCCATGCCGATGTTCTCACCTGGGAAGTGTACTGTACCACGCTGACGGACAATGATGTTGCCGGCTTTGGCAAACTGTCCACCCCATACCTTAACGCCTAAACGTTTACTTTCTGATTCACGGCCGTTCTTCGAACTACCGACACCTTTCTTATGAGCCATAATTCACTGTTTTTTCTAAGTGATTAAGTCCTTCCGACTACAATCCTTATGCGTTAACTATTTCTTTAACTAATACTTTCGTGAAGTCCTGTCTGTGACCATTCAACTTGCGGAATCCCTTGCGGCGTTTCTTGTGGAATACCAACACTTTCTCTCCACGTGCCTCATTGTCAAGCACTTCACATACTACTTTTGCTCCTGCTACAACCGGCGCTCCTACTTCTACTGCACCGTCGTTGTCAATCAAAAGCACCTTGTCGAACTCTAAGGTAGAACCTACCTCTGCGCTCTCAACTCGATGAATGAACAACCATTTGCCAGCCTCGGCTTTGAACTGTTGTCCTTGCATTTCTACAATTGCGTACATTTTCTTTGTTTTAATAATTATATCGGTTAGGCGAGTGAACTTCCTATGAATCAGTTATTAAGCCACTTCTTATACGAGCCTATTCCGAAAAGGCTTGCAAAATTACGACATTTATCTCATCCCTGCAAGCTTTCTCGCAAAAAAAATAAAAATATCCCTCCTCCCCCTGCAAAACAACCCTCAAATAACAACCTCCTCCCTCACCCCAAGCTCCGCCCAAACCCCGACATCAGTAGTGCATCAGTAAGTCATCAGTAGTACATCAGTAGGTCAAATCTCGGGCGTATATCCATACCACTACCCTACCATTACCCTACCATGTAAGACCTTTATAAGAGGTATAGAATAAGTATGCCCATACAATAACCAGATTATCAACATATTCCAACCAGTCTCTCATCGTCAATAAACCACCCATTCATGCCCATATAATGTTTTTTCTCTCCAATTTGATACCAATATAAATAATTTGTTGTACCTTTGCAGCCAATTAGGTATAAAGAAGAAATACGTATAATAATCTTATAATAATTGTGTTATGAAGAAAAGTATCTTTTTGCTGGCAGCTATGGTAGTCCTTGGCGCAGCAACGGCAGTAGCCCAACCACGCGCAATTGGTGGTAATCTTGGTACTGACCTTGGTTTCTCTTATCAACATGGATTTGGTGATAAGAACATGTTGGATGTTTCAGTTAATGTTCCTTTGATCAATGGTGTTGGTGTAGGTGGTAAAGTAACCTACGATTGGATTGACCCATTTGGTACTGCAGTACCTTGGAGCAATCGTGGCGAGTGGCACTGGTACATGGGTGTCGGTGGCGGCGCAAGTGTTTGGTTCCCTTATGCTCACGATGGTTACACATGGTGGAACGCTGGTGTTGTAGGTCATATCGGTATCGAATATGACTTCTGGTTCCCTCTTCAACTCTCTTTGGACTGGCGTCCACAGTTAGGTGTAGGTAACTATGACTACTACGGAAACGGCAATCGCATTAACTTCGACCTTGGCGGTGTATATGGTCTCAGCCTTGGTGTTCGTTACAAATTCTAAGTTGTACATAATATAAAAAGAGAGACTGCAGTGCGTTAGCATTGCAGTCTCTCTTTATAGTAGCGTCTTATAACAACCCTTCTGGCAAGGAAACATAGAGAATCCGCTCTTCCATATCCACCCTCCTCACAAAATCCTCATGAGCCGGAATAAGCGTACCATCCTTCAGTTCCCACAGCACATTAATCGTACTATCATCCGTGTCCACTATCCGACCAAGCTCCCCCTTGTCTTCATCTATCAAGAGAAAACCGTTCCAATCAGTTTGCTCCAATCCGTCAAGACTATCTTGGGGCAGACTCGAACGCAAGATATACAGTTCATTACCGCATAATAGTCCAGACTGACGCTCATCTTGTATCCCCTCCAAACGAACAAGCAACCCGTCCTCCCCGCGATAACGATACTCCTCAATATAGAAAGGCACTAAGATATTATCACATTGCACAACAAGAAACTCCGGCTCTGCTTCTTGAAAGAGCTCGTTCTCAAGAGTACATAGCAATTGCCCTTTGGCGTCATTCGACTTCCTGACCTTGCCGATGCGTATTACTTCGTTCGTTTGTATCATCCGATTTATTTACTTGTGATAGTGAGATAGCCATTACTATAAGTGGCTGTATATTGCCGTAATGCCTCTTTAGAAATACCTTTGGTAGGCACTGCAAGACCGAAACTCAGGTCATATTCCTCCCCGCAAAGAGGACAAATAGCAAAGAACCCATCCACCGTTACTCCATCCTCTCGACTCAGACAATGCGGGCAAGCCAAGTCGTATGCATGGTACTGAGCGTCCATTGC
Organism: uncultured Bacteroides sp.; assembly: GCA_964398075.1. Lineage (GTDB taxonomy): Bacteria > Bacteroidota > Bacteroidia > Bacteroidales > Paludibacteraceae > Colicola. The sequence goes on from CAYNMA010000041.1 coordinate 12,896, forward strand.
CACATAGATAAGCAGCCCTGCATAACCCACAGCCTCAGTCGGATAACGTGGTTCAGTGAATGTGATATACTCCCCCGTTGCCGTCGATTGCAAGTGAGGATACTCTGCTAAGATGTTGATTTTCATACCCACAGGATAGGAAGGAACACTACTACGATAGGTCGTGTCCTCACAACTGCTGAGCAATAGCAAGAGAATAATATAGAAATGGCATTTTTTCAATTCTCTAAGATACTTGTAAGATGTACCTCAAAGATAAGAGTAGAGTAGGGCGGAATATATGAAGAACCACCTTCAGTGCCTTTCTCTTCACTTCCATAACCCAACTCGTAAGGAATATAAAATATGGCATCACCGCCCACATGCATAAGCGATAATCCCTCCTTAAACCCATCCACCAGTCCCGACACGGTTAAGGTAGCGCTCCCTTGTTCAAATACCCTACCGTTGATGAGTTTGCCGGTATAATCCACTACAACCGTTGCTGATTGACTCGGCATAGCGTCATATATATTACCTGCATAAACCTCGGTATACTGCAGTCCACTACCTGATGGCGACTGTTTGACGTTCTCTTTTTGAGCATTCATCGTAAGCCACATCTCATTCTGTAGTTTCCAGTCAATCCAGTTGTCTTGCTTACATGCAGTAAAAAGCAATAGCACTGAGAATAGTAATAAGGTCTTTTTCATATCGTTATCATCATTTGGAAAGCCACAAGGAAGGATTCAGCACTTCCGTATCCTTGCGCACTTGAAAGAATAGTTCTGTCTTGTTATCATTGTCCGGATCAGTGTATATCTTGCCAATCTTCTGTTTAGCAGACACTTTGTCTCCGTTCTTTACATATAATGTAGTGAGATTACTATATACGGTCCTATAGTTACCATGTTTAATGATAACCACATTCTGCCCATCCGACACAAACACTGCTGAGACCACTCCTTCGTATACACTTCTTGCATCCGTACCTGCTGTAGTCTGTATATAAATACCTCTATTATTTACGGTTACATGTGAAAGAGTAGGGTGAGGCTGTACACCAAACTGCCCACTGATAAAACCTGTCGCTGTTGGCCATGGTAAACGTCCTTTGTTCTTCTCAAACCCACCGGCAATCAGTTTCTCCTCCTTAGTCAGAGTACTTGCCGTCCGTTTAACCTCCTTCTGTATCATCTGGTCTATACGACGGTTCAACTCATCGGCTTTCTTCTGTTGCTTCTTTTGTTGAGCCAATAGTGTCTTCTCTTTCTTCTTCAACTCCGTAAGCATACTTTGTTGCTTGCGCTCGTCACGCTTTAGTTTGTCTTGCTCACGCTTACGCACTTGCAACACTTCTTGCTTACTCTGTTTGTTCTGCTCCAACTGCTGATTCTTATCGTCTATCTCTTGCTGCTTTGCTTTTATCTCAGTCACCTGTCGCTTGCGATAGGTAGCAAACTCCTGCATATATCGAATTCTCCGCACCATTTGGTCGAAGTTATCCGCTGCCAAGATAAACAGCAACGGACTGCATTGCATAGAGGTGTAGTGTGTCTTGCGGATAAGGTCAGCATAGTCGTTTTGCAGTTTCTCTAACTCCGTTTGCAGAGTCTGCTTCTCACTACTGAGCACCTGCATCTCAATATCCAATGCAGTAATCTCTTGATTGATGTTCGAGATAAGAGCCTTACGAGTCTTGATGTCTTTGTTTAGTAAGTTCAGTTTATTGAGAGTAGCCTTCTCGTTCTGCTTCGTCTGCTTAATCATCTTACTGGTGTTCTCCAGTTGCTGCAGAGTCTGCTTACGCTGCTTCTCTAACTCCTTTACACTCTGTGCACTTGCATTGCCTACAAGGCAACACAGACACAAGAAGAATATGCATATTCGCCTCATTATCATAGTGCTTAAGGAAGAATTGTAGAGATATCAACCAACTTATAACTACTAAGGTTCATCATCGAGTAGTTGACTACCCCATTGAACTGCCTTCTAAGCATAGTCATAGTTAGAGTTGCTTGTTGACTTGGATGAGTATATTCTACTTCTACCGTCTCTGGGAATAATACGTTATCCGTCTGACTCTCATTAAGATAACGAACCACCACAGATGCATTCATCTTGCTCGATGTCAGTTGACTCTCTTGTAGAAGACTATTAGTAATATCCAAAAGGAAAAGATAAGCAATATTGCCTTCCGTAAACGACAACCGTTGCTGCGTCTCAGTCTTGTCCAATGTATAAGCACATTGTTGCCAATTACCGCCCTTGCCAAAAGCAAACACATGCTGCATCGCCATTGCTTGTATATCTGCAAAGCAAACCGACAACCCGACATACTTCGACAACTCCGAGTAACTGAACTGCGTATAACGCCTATTCATCTTATCCACAACCACCACCTTCGAAGGGGTCACATCCAAACGGAACAGCTCAATACCCAACACCGGCTGCAGAGATACACTCAACACCGAGTCCTTGATGAACTTCAATGTCCCATTGGCAGACATCTGTCTGTCCGAGTACTTAAGCGAGAAACGCATCTTCGTCACCTCTGCACTGCTAAAGTCAGGCTCTGCCTGCGTGATGTGTTGCACCGTCACCTTCTCTTGCTTGTTCGTCTTCGTCTGTTGACTCACATGCTTCTGAGTGGAGCAACCTTGAATAAACAACGCAGTCACAATGCCCAATGTGACATATAGTATCTTCTTGATTGTCATGGTTTATCCTTATGTGTGATTATGTTGTAATGTTCTATTAGTGTCTTATCTTCCTCCCCCGCCGGCTGACTCTCCATCGCCTTCTTTATATAGAACTCAGCCAAGAAATCCTGACCCTGCAGATGTAGTATCCATGCGTATGTATCGAGATAAGAAGTGTTGTCTGGCTCTTTCTCAATAGTCTTACGACTCATACGTTCTGCCTTGCGCAAGTCTCCACCATTTACCGCCAGTATATAGGCGTAATTGTTCAATATATATAAACTCTCAGGCGCCATCAGCAGTGCCTCATCGTATGCTTGATACGCTTTCTCTAACTCACCCAACCCCATATAGACATCCCCTAAAAGCGACAACATCATAAGGCGATACCGAGCACCTTCGTTGGTCTTTGCTGTCACCTGTACGCCCTCTTCGCAATAGGCAACCACCGAATCCGTCTCGTTCTTAAGTAACATGATAGCCGCCATCCAATAATACCACTGACCATCATCTCCCCTATGCTTGAACCCATTGCAGATAACATATTCATACTCCTCGTCAGTCGTGGTACTATCCGTCTGCAATACATTGAGCCAACGCTCCCACGAATGCGAGTTATTCGGATTGATATCCGTCAACTGCCGCAATGCCTCCTTGGCTTTATCATACTCTCCATGCTCCGAATAGTACTTCTCCTGCGCCTCATATACTTCCTCATCCAACGGATAATCCACCGCAAACTCTTGCAACATCTGTTCCATTAGCACCCCCTCTGGAGTAAACTTCTTATCCATCTCCTGCAATGCCTTTATCTTCTGCGCTACACCCCAAGAGTCACTCCGCAATGCCTTCAAGACATACTCCTTACTCAAAGCCGTATCCTTCTTGCTGATGTAGTAATTAGCCAACGAAAGCAACATAAACGGATTGTCCGGATGCCGTTCCTCTTCCTCATGAAACAACTGCAAAGCACGCTCTTCCTCCCCAATAGAGAGCCACACACCAGCCCTAAAGTCTTGATAACTATAGTCTTCTGGATTCTCCTTTAAGTAGTCATCCAACACATCTAACGCCTTCTTCCCCTGCCCACTCGACACATACAACCGATATAGCGTCAAGGTCGTCTGCTGATTCAGTCCGTCCAAATAACAGACCCGCTCCTGCAACCGAATAGCCTTCTTCCACTGCGACTGCTGAGCATATTCATTCACCAACGCATCCATCACGTCCCTGTCATCCGGCAGACGGTCAAGCATCCGCTCCAACTCACGAATACACGACTTGGCATCCATCTCCGAAAGCAGCGATATATAACTGCCCCAATAGGTCTCCGGCTCCAACCGATACGCATTAGCATAGCAATAGAAAGCAAGCCCCTTCGTGTCAAACCCCATCCACATGTCGCCCAACTCCTGCTGAGTAGCGGCATCGTTAGGATTCTTCTGCGCAAGAAACAGGTAAATTGCCATAGCACGGTCATAATCCCCCTGCTGATTAGCGTCCTTCGCAGCATAGAAAAAGTACCTAAAACACTGCTCCTCAGGCGATAAGTATACCTCCGCCGAACGCTCTTTCTTCCCTGCAAACACTGCCGATGCCAACGACATCAAGCACACTAATACTATGTAAAATCGTCTTTTCAAGCCTTCGTTATTTCACCCCACTGTGACCAAATCCGCCTGCCCCACGTTCCGTCTCGCTCAGACTCTCCACTTCTACCACCTCCGGTTGCTCGTGACGTGCGATAACCATCTGACAGATGCGCTCGCCCGACTCGATCGTCTGCGCCTCTCCACTCAGGTTAATCAGTATCACACCTACCTCGCCTCTGTAGTCTGCATCGATTGTCCCAGGACTGTTCAGCACCGTCAATCCCCGTTTCAATGCCAACCCACTGCGAGGACGTATCTGCGCCTCGTAGCCCTCTGGCAACTCCAGATACAGACCTGTCGGAAGCAACTTGCGCTCCAACGGCTGCAAGGTCACAGGCTCTTGCAAATAACAACGGATATCCATCCCCGCCGCCTGCGCACTCTCGTAACGTGGCAACGGATTATTACTCTTATTGATTACCTTAATTTTCATAACTATCTCACTTAGAATCGTTTCTCAACAAGCACACGCAGTCCGTCAGGCACCACGCGTATATGCGCACTCTCGCCCACCTCCACGGGGTCTCCGTCGCAATGGAAAGGACCGGCCGCCGGACGAGTAATAGTCAATTCCTTAACACGTATCGTGTTCATAAACAGGTCTTTATCCAACGTCTTCGTGAACAACTCCATCACTAACCCTGGCGTCGCCAAGATAGGAAACGGCGAAAGAACAGCAATATCCAACATCCCGTCCTGTATACTCGCCTGCGGAGCAATGTACGCTGCGTTACCCCACTGATTCGCATTCGCAACCGTCACCAAGAATGCATCCGTCTCAATGTCGACACCCTCGCCACGAAGCACACAATGCTCCGGCGTATATTGGAATATGTCCTTGATAATCTGCTGCAAATAAGTCCGAATACCCCGTTTCCCTGCCGTCGCAAAATGCTCACTGATAAGCGCATCGAAGCCCAAACCGCAGGTACAAAAAAACGGCCTATCGTTGAGCATCGCGTAATCAACCGCTATCGCCTCCGACTTGTTCAGCAACTCCATCGCACCCTGAAACCTGAGTGGAATGCACAGATGCCGAGCCAATCCGTTACCCGAACCGCTCGGAATAATACCCAACGCCGTCTGCGTGTCGCGCAATCCTGCCGCCACCTCGCTCACCGTTCCGTCGCCGCCCACGGCCACCACTGCGTCAAATCCGAGGTTCGCATACTGCGTTGCCAACTCCGTCGCATGACCCTTATACTCCGTAAACACGATGTCTGGCGTCCATTGTCCATGGTCCAACAGACCCTCTATCTGCTTTGGTAGACGCCTTTTATTGTGCGTCCCCGCTATTGGATTTATGATAAAAGCGATATTCTTCATAACTAAACACAATGCAATGCTGCAAAATTACAAAAACCGTGCAATACTTGCAAATAAATCCCCCATCTTTTCTCGAAATCTTTCCCCAACCCCCTCCCAACCCCCTCCCAACCCCCTCCAACCCCCTCCAACCTCCTCCCAACCTCCTCCCAAACTCCACCGCGCAATTGTCAATTGTCAATCGTCCAATTGTCCAATCCAATCCACGCAATTGTCAATTGTCAATCGTCCAATTGTCCAATCCAATCCGCGCAATTGTCAATTGTCAATCGTCCAATTGTCCAATCCAAACCGCGCAATTGTCAATTGTCAATTGTCCCATTGTCCATTAAGGCACGATTTTTGCTGCAGTCAACCTCGTGAACGAGTCGTGTAAAGTCTGGGTGGTTCTTGGGTGATTCGTGGGTGATTCGTGGGATGTTCGGCGCACCGCATCGGCATCACGTAAGCACCTCACCGACCTCACATAAGCCCCACACCGCCCCCATACTCGCAGCAACCATACGTGAAACAACCATACGTGCGTAGCACAAAAATACGCACAGCAACCATACGTGAAACAACCATACGTGCGCAGCACAACCATACGTAAAACGTTATAATCATGGCACAAATCTCAGTAGAGGCACCAGTCCTCAGCATGCGCGGCAAGGTCTCGCAGCTCTCCCGCATCATCTATCGTCAGAAAACCTACAGCGTCGGCAGCCACCACTACCTCGGCCCCATCGAGGCGTACGTCGTCATGCGCCCGCGCGACCGACGCAAGGAACCGCCATCGCCAGCCGAACAGGCCACCGTCGATCGTTTCCGCAAGGCGTGCAACGAGACCAAGAAACAACTCGCCGATCCCGAGCGACGTGCATATTGGGAGCAACGCTTTGAGTATCAGTTAGATCACCCCGAACCAGCGTATGGCAAGAACCGCCGTGTCGGCGAGACGCGTGTCTTCCTGCAACTGCATCTCTATGTCCGCACGATGCTCCTCCGCCAGTACACCCAAGAAGCCAAATCCGCCGAATCTAAACCCACTGAACAATCTGTCAATCAGACAGAAACAACCTCCCAACCCACTGAGAAAACGGCAACTAAAACCGCTGAAAAAACCGAAAATAAAACCAAAGAAATAACAACAACATCCGCTGCCAAAACAGCCGAATTAACCAAAACAGAATTAACCGCAAAAGAAACCGCCTCACCAACGCCAACTCAGCCCCGTGCCGGCGACCTAGAACTCCAAGAATAACAAAACTAGCATAACTAGCTCAACTATAATAATATAGAGAAGCTAAACACCCTAGCCTCTCTGTAATCCACTATAGCCTCTATTGTCCACTATAGCCTCTATAATCCACTATAGCCTCTATTGCCCACTATAGCCTCTATAATCCACTATAGCCTCTATAATCCACTATAGCCTCTATAATCCACTATAGCCTCTCTAATCTATTAGATAAAAAGTAGAGACGCTGATTATGCCGCCGCCCCGTTAGACCATACGCTGATTGTGGAGCCGCCCCGCCCTCGTGTCGTTCGGGTCGCCAGACCCGTTTGACCATACTACGCCTGTTAATTGTTAATTGTTAATTGTTAATTGTTAATTGCCCCGCCCTCGTTTCGCCCGAGCCGCCAGACCCGTTTGACCATACTACGCCTGTTAATTGTTAATTGTTAATTGTTAATTGTTAATTGCCCCGCCCTCGTTTCGCCCGAGCCGCCAGACCCGTTTGACCATACTACGCCTGTTAATTGTTAATTGTTAATTGTTAA
>CAYNMA010000042.1:0-20157 GCA_964398075.1 uncultured Bacteroides sp.
AATAAAAACCACAAAGCGCTCAAAAAGTGGAGAAACATCCCAAGTAGTAACAAAATAACGAAACGTGGAATTTTTAGAACATCCCATTACACATTCGTGCCGTGAGTGTTACTAAAACGGAAGTTCACATAAACCTCAAAAGGTATTATTTTGCAGTATTTAGCAAAAAAAATACCCAAATGCTTGTGAGTGTGAGAGAAAAGCTGTAATTTTGCAGTCCATTTTGGGCTTAGTGTGCCTATATGGAATATAAGTAATTAATATATAAGTAATTAAAAACAAGTTAAGATGCCTACAATTCAACAATTAGTTAGAAAAGGAAGAGCAGAACTTATCGACAAAAGCAAATCCCCTGCGTTGGATAGCTGTCCACAACGCCGTGGCGTGTGCGTACGTGTGTATACCACTACGCCTAAGAAACCTAACTCAGCAATGCGTAAGGTTGCACGTGTGCGTTTGACTAACCAAAAAGAGGTGAACGCTTACATCCCAGGTGAAGGACATAACTTGCAAGAGCACAGTATCGTAATGGTACGTGGCGGTCGTGTTAAGGACCTTCCAGGTGTTCGTTATCACATTGTTCGTGGTACACTCGATACCGCTGGTGTAGCTAACCGTTTGCAGCGTCGTAGTAAGTATGGTGCTAAACGTCCTAAAGCAAAGAAATAAGAAGGATATTCTTTTTAACTAACGCCGAAATAGTTCGGCACAGTAGATTTAATGAGTTGATCGGTTGAGTAAACCTCGAAGCGACGGGGTTGAAGTAATTGACAACCAAACTAAACAAACAAACTAAAATGAGAAAAGCAAAACCAAAGAAACGGGTTATCCTTCCTGATCCCGTGTTCGGAGAGGTGATGGTCGCAAAGTTCGTTAATCACCTTATGCTTGACGGTAAGAAAAATACCGCCTATAGTGTGTTCTACACTGCACTCGAGACTGTTGGTCAAAAGATGAAAAACGAAGAGAAGAGTTCTCTCGACATCTGGAAACAAGCCTTGAGTAACATTACTCCTTTGGTGGAAGTAAAGTCACGCCGTATTGGTGGTGCTACCTTCCAAGTTCCTACTGAGATTCGTCCAGATCGTAAGGAGTCTATTTCAATGAAGAATATGATAGCCTTTGCGCGTAAGCGTGGTGGTCACTCGATGGCTGAGAAATTGGCTGCCGAGATTATGGATGCTTATAACAACCAAGGTGGTGCATTCAAACGTAAAGAGGATATGCACCGTATGGCTGAGGCTAACCGTGCTTTCGCACACTTTAGATTCTAATGGTATCACAATAAGGTATTAGTAAACAAATGGCTAAGCACGACTTAAAACTCACTCGTAACATCGGTATCATGGCTCACATCGATGCCGGTAAGACAACGACCTCAGAGCGTATCCTTTACTATACTGGTCTTACTCATAAGATCGGTGAGGTGCATGATGGCGCTGCTACTATGGACTGGATGGAGCAAGAGCAAGAACGTGGTATAACAATCACTTCTGCTGCTACCACCACCTACTGGAACTATCAAAACAATAAGTACAAAATCAACTTGATTGATACTCCGGGGCACGTCGATTTCACTGTAGAGGTTGAGCGTTCTCTTCGTATCTTGGATGGTGCTGTAATGACCCTCTGCGCTGTTGGTGGCGTTCAACCACAGTCCGAGACCGTATGGCATCAAGCAAGTAAGTATAATGTACCACGTATCTGCTACGTCAATAAGATGGACCGTTCAGGTGCCAACTTCTTTGATGTAGTTCGTCAAATTAAAGAGGTTCTTGGTGCTACTCCTTGCCCTATCCAAATTCCTATCGGAGCTGAAGAGACTTTCAAAGGTGTTGTTGACCTTATTAAGATGAAGGCTATCCTATGGCACGATGAGACCATGGGTGCTGAGTATGTTGAGGAAGAGATTCCTGCAAACTTGGTCGAAGAGGCTAAGGAATGGCGTGGTAAGATGCTCGACGCTTGCGCTGAGTTCGATGACACCTTGATGGAGAAGTATTTTAGTGATCCTTCTACTATCACAGAAGATGAGATCCGTGTTGCAATCCGCAAGGGTACATTGGCTCAAGAGATTTTCCCTGTCATCTGCGGTTCAAGTTTCAAGAATAAAGGTGTGCAGACAATGCTTGATGCTGTTTGTGCTTACCTTCCAAGTCCTTTGGACAACCCTGTAGTAAACGGAACGGATGTACAGACGGGTGAGCCTCTCACCCGTAAACCATCAGAGGATGAGCCTCTTTGTGCACTTGCATTTAAGATTGCTACCGATCCTTATGTAGGTCGACTTTGCTATGTTCGTGTATATAGCGGTAAGTTAGAGGCTGGTTCTTATGTTTACAATCCTCGTTCGGGCAAGAAAGAGCGTATCTCTCGTTTGTTCCAGATGCACTCTAACCATCAGAACCCAGTAGATGTTATCTCTGCTGGTGATATAGGTGCTGGTGTAGGTTTCAAAGATATCCGTACAGGTGATACTCTCTGCGATGAGGATAAACCTATTGTATTGGAGTCAATCGACTTCCCTGCTCCAGTGATTGGTATCTCGGTTGAACCTAAGACACAGAAAGACCTTGATAAACTTGGTGTAGGCTTGGCTAAGTTGGCAGAAGAAGACCCAACATTCACCGTTAAGACCGATGAGCAAACGGGTCAAACCGTTATCTCAGGTATGGGTGAGTTGCATTTGGAGATTATTATCGACCGTCTTAAACGTGAGTTCAAGGTTGAATGTAACCAAGGTCGTCCTCAAGTTGCTTACCGTGAGGCTATCACGCAACCTGTTGAAATTCGTGAGGTCTACAAGAAGCAGTCTGGAGGTCGTGGTAAGTTCGCTGATATCATCGTACGCGTTGAACCTGCTGATCCAGACTTCGAGGGTTCGCTCCAATTCGAAGATGTAGTCAAAGGTGGTAATATACCTAAGGAGTTTATTCCTTCCATCCAAAAAGGTTTCCAGAGCGCTATGAAGAACGGCGTTCTTGCTGGCTTCCCAATGGATAAACTGAAGGTAACAGTACTCGATGGTTCGTTCCACCCTGTAGACTCCGACCAGTTGTCATTCGAGATTTGTGCTCAGATCGCATTCAAGAACGCTTGCGCTAAGGCTCGTCCAGTATTGATGGAGCCTATCATGAAAGTGGAAGTGGTTACTCCTGAAGAGAGCATGGGTGATGTCATCGGTGACTTGAACAAGCGTCGTGGACAGGTAGAAGGTATGGATACCGCTCGTACAGGTGCTCGTATCGTAAAGGCTAAGGTGCCATTGGCTGAGATGTTCGGCTATGTAACCGCTTTGCGTACTATCACTTCAGGACGTGCAACATCTTCTATGGAGTTCTCACACTATGCAGAGGTAAGTTCTGCTATTGCTAAAACCGTACTTCAAGAAGCTGGTGGTCGAGTTGACCTCGTATAAAATGAATAAGGAATGTGGCGAGCGGCTTAGCGAATGACTCTTAAGCCGCACCACATTGCTCAATATTAACAACTAAAACATTATGAGTCAAAAAATTCGTATCAAACTGAAATCCTACGATCACAATCTCGTAGACAAGTCTGCTGAGAGGATCGTGAAGACTGTAAAAGCAACGGGTGCTGTCGTTAGTGGTCCTGTACCTCTACCAACGCACAAGCGTATCTTTACTGTCAACCGTTCAACTTTCGTAAACAAGAAGAGCCGTGAGCAATTCGAACTCTCAAGTTACAAACGTCTCATCGATATCTACTCGTCGAATGCTAAGACAGTGGAGGCATTGATGAAACTGGAACTTGCCAGCGGTGTGAACGTAGAAATCAAAGTATAATAACAACGCAGATGCTTCCATCTGCTGCTGATCAGTAGATGGCGAGAGTAGACTGTAAATAATTAACAATTCAAACTATTTTGAAATGCCAGGATTATTAGGTAAAAAAATCGGAATGACTTCCGTTTTCAGTGCCGATGGAAAGAATATTCCATGCACTGTTATCGAGGCTGGTCCTTGCGTGGTAACGCAAATCAAAACTGTCGAGAAAGATGGTTATGAGGCTGTTCAGGTAGGGTTTATGCCAAAGTCGGCTAAACATACCAATAAAGCAGAGGCTGGTCACTTCAAGGCTGCAGGTGTGCAACCTATGGCACATTTGGCAGAGTTCGACGGGTTTGAAGAGGGTGTCAAACTTGGTGATACACTTACCGTCGATATGTTCAAAGAGAACAGCTACGTTGATGTAGTTGGAACAAGCAAAGGTAAAGGTTACCAAGGTGTCGTAAAACGTCACGGCTTTGGTGGTGTTGGTCAAGCAACCCACGGTCAGGACGATCGTCTTCGTGCACCAGGTTCTATTGGTGCTTGCTCCTATCCTTCTCGAGTATTCAAAGGTATGCGTATGGCAGGGCAAATGGGTAACGAACGAGTTACTATGCAAAACCTTGTCGTACTTAAAGTTATCCCTGAGTACAACTTGATCATGGTCAAGGGTTCTGTGCCAGGCGCTAAAAATTCAATCGTTATCATAAACCAATAAAATGGAACTGAGTATTTATAATATCAAAGGTGAGGATACTGGAAGAAAAGTACAGTTGAATGATGCTATCTTTGGCATCGAACCTAATGAGCATGCCATTTATTTGGATGTGAAGCAATATCTGGCTAATCAGCGCCAAGGTACACATAAGTCGAAACAACGTTCTGAAATAGCAGGTTCTACTCGTAAACTTGGTCGTCAGAAAGGAGGAGGTGGTGCTCGTCCTGGTGATATCAAGTCGCCTGTTCGTGTAGGTGGTGGTCGTATCTTCGGTCCCGTACCACGCGACTATGATTTTAAGCTCAATAAGAAAGTAAAGCAACTCGCTCGTAAGTCTGCACTTTCTCTTCGTGCTAAAAATCAACAGATTGTAGTGCTCGAGAATATCAATTTCGACGCTCCAAAGACTAAGGCTTTCATCGAGATGCAGAATAATTTGAAGATTTCTGATAAAAAGTCTCTTATCGTTTTGCCGGTTGAAAATAAAGTCGTATATTTGTCAGCTCGAAATTTGCAGAGTACAAAAGTAGTAACTGTTTCAGAATTAAACACTTACTCAATTATGAACTCAAAGGTTGTGGTTGTCGCTGAAGAGGCAATCGCTGCTATTGAGAAAGCTTTTAACGCATAAGGAGGTATAAACTATGGCAATTATTATCAAACCAATCGTGACCGAGAAAATGACCGGTCTTGGCGAAAAACTCAATCGCTATGGCTTCCGCGTTGAAAGAAGTGCCAATAAGCTTGAGATCAAGCGGGCAATTGAGGAGATGTACAATGTAACTGTTCTTGCTGTGAACACTTCTATCGTAGCACCTAAGCAAAAGGTTCGCTACACTAAGAGCGGAGTCGTTCAAGGTAAGGCTGCTGCATATAAGAAAGCAGTTGTTACATTGAAAGAAGGAGAAACAATTGATTTTTATAGCAATATTTAATTAAAATGGCTGTACGCAAATTAAAACCCTCTACACCGGGGCAAAGACACAAAATTATTGGTGCTTTTGATACAATTACAGCAAGTGCACCAGAAAAATCCCTTGTGCGCGGTATCCGTAAAACGGGTGGTCGTAACCATGTCGGTAAAGAGACCATGCGTTATATTGGTGGTGGACACAAACGGAAATACAGAGTAATTGATTTCAAACGAAACAAAGATGGTGTACCCGCAGTCGTAAAGTCAATCGAATACGATCCAAACCGTTCGGCTCGTATCGCATTGCTTTATTATGCTGATGGTGAAAAAAGTTATATTCTTGCTCCTAACGGATTGCAAGTGGGACAAACAATCCTCTCAGGTGCAGAAGCTGCTCCTGAAGTAGGAAACGCACTTCCTATGCAGAACATTCCTCTTGGTACGTTGATTCACAACATCGAATTGCGTCCAGGACAAGGTGCTGCATTGGCTCGTTCGGCTGGTGTATTTGCACAACTTACTTCTCGTGAAGATAAGTATGCAATCATTAAGTTGCCTTCTGGTGAATTACGTAAGATCTTGAGTGCATGCCGTGCTACCGTTGGTGTAGTTGGCAATTCTGACCACGCTCTTGAGAAATCTGGCAAGGCAGGACGCTCACGCTGGTTGGGTCGTCGTCCACGTGTTCGTGGTGTGGCTATGAACCCTGTAGATCACCCAATGGGTGGTGGTGAAGGTCGTGCCTCTGGTGGACACCCAAGATCACGCAAAGGCTTGTTGGCTAAAGGTTATAAGACTCGTACTCCTAAGAAACAGTCTAACCAGTACATTATCGAAAGAAAGAAGAAATAACCTATTAAATGTAACAAGTTATGAGCCGTTCATTAAAAAAAGGACCATATATCAACCTGAAACTCGAGAAAAAAGTGCTTGATATGAATGAAAGCGGGAAGAAAAGTGTAGTGAAGACTTGGTCTCGTGCATCGATGATTTCCCCTGATTTCGTAGGTCACACTATCGCAGTTCACAATGGAAACAAATTTATTCCTGTATATGTTACGGAAAACATGGTAGGTCATAAACTCGGTGAGTTTGCTCCTACTCGTACTTTCCGCGGGCACTCAGGCAATAGATAATCCATATAATCACAAAACTCTAATTAAAGATTAAAATGGGTGCAAGAAAAAGAAATGTAGCAGAAGCAAGAAAAGAGGCAAAGAAATCCCTTTACTTTGCTAAGCTGAATAACGTTCCTACCTCACCTCGTAAAATGCGACTTGTCGCTGATATGATTCGTGGTATGGAAGTTAATAAGGCATTGGGAGTTCTTAAATTCTCTACCAAAGAGGCTTCGCACAGAGTAGAAAAGTTACTCAAATCTGCTATTGCTAACTGGGAACAGAAAAGTGGCAAGAAAGCAGACCAAGAAACATTATATGTAACCGGCATTTATGTTGATGGTGGAATGATGCTAAAACGTCTACAGACCGCTCCTCAAGGTCGTGGATACCGCGTTCGCAAACGTTCGAACCATGTAACCATATTTGTTGATACGAAGAATAATAACGAAAATCAAAATTAATCGCTAAGATGGGACAGAAAATCAATCCAATTAGTAACCGCCTCGGCATTGTTCGTGGTTGGGATTCCAACTGGTACGGCGGAAATAACTATGGTGATACTTTGCTCGAAGACAGCAAAATCAGAAAATATCTGAACGCCCGTCTGGCTGAAGGTTATATTTCCCGTATCATTATAGAGAGAACTCTTAAACTTGTGACTATCACTATCTGTACTGCTCGCCCCGGTATGATTATCGGTAAGGAAGGTAAAGATGTCGACAAATTGAAAGAGGAACTGAAAAAAATAACCAACAAAGATGTTCAAATCAATGTCTTTGAAGTGAAACGTCCAGAAGTAGACGCAGTTATTGTTGCTAACAAGATCGCTCGTCAACTGGAAGGTAAGATTGCTTATCGCCGTGCTGTAAAGCAAGCGATTGCTTCTACCATGCGTATGGGTGCTGAAGGTATCAAGGTGCAAGTCTCTGGTCGTTTGAACGGTGCTGAAATGGCCCGTAAGGAGATGTATAAGGAAGGTAGAACACCTCTGCATACTCTACGCGCTGATATTGATTATTGTCATGTTGGTGCCCTTACTAAAGTCGGACTTATCGGTGTGAAGGTTTGGATCTGCCGTGGAGAAGTCTATGGCAAGAAAGACCTTGCTCCTCAATTCTCGCAAAAGAACGACAATCGTGGTGAACGACGTCATGATGGAAAAGGGTTTAAGAAAAATAAAAAGTAAGTTTAACCGATTTGTAGATTAAGTAGATATGTTACAACCGAAAAAGACAAAATTCCGCCGCTCCCAAAAAGGACGCATCAAAGGTAATGCGCAGCGCGGCAATGAATTGGCATTTGGTTCGTTTGGTATCAAATCGTTAGGTACCATTTGGTTGACTGGTCGCCAAATCGAAGCAGCCCGTGTTGCTGTAACCCGTTACATGCAACGTCAAGGTCAAGTATGGATTCGCGTTTTCCCTGATAAACCTATTACTAAGAAGCCTTTGGATGTCCGTATGGGTAAAGGTAAAGGTGCTCCAGAAGGATTCGTCGTTCCATTGGCTCCAGGACGTATAATCATCGAAGTAGATGGCGTTCCTTATGAGACCGCTAAAGAGGCTTTGCGTCTTGCTGCTCAGAAATTGCCAATTACAACAAAGTTCGTCGTAAGACGTGATTATGACCCAACCCAAAATGTGTAAAGGAAGCGTATGAAAACAAGCGAAATTAAAGAATTGACTAATAGTGAACTTCAGGAACGTTTGGCTACTGAGAAAGAATTGCTAGCCAAGATGAAACTGAACCACAGTATTTCTCCGCTCGACAATCCGTTGCAGATTAGGGAGGCTCGTAAGACCATTGCTCGTATTGCAACTGAACTTCGTCAGAGAGAATTAACAAAATAATTTTAATGTCTGATGGAAACAAGAAATCTAAGAAAAGAAAGAGTGGGAGTTGTTACTAGCAACAAGATGGACAAAACCATCACCGTTGCTGTTAAGTGGAAAGAGAAACATCCCATCTATGGTAAGTTTGTCAATAAGACGAAGAAGTACCATGTACATGACGAGAATAATGAGTGTGGTATTGGTGATACCGTTCGCATTATGGAAACACGTCCCACTAGCAAAACTAAACATTGGAGATTAACTCAAATAATCGAAAGGGCGAAGTAATATGATACAACAAGAATCTAGACTTACGGTCGCTGACAACAGCGGAGCTAAGGAGGCTCTTTGCATCCGTGTATTGGGCGGAACAAAGAAACGTTATGCTACTCTCGGAGATACTATCGTTGTTGCTGTAAAAGGTGTTATTCCTTCTTCTGAAATGAAGGATGGTACCGTTTCTCGTGCAATCGTTGTTCGAGTAAAGAAAGAAGTTCGTCGTGCTGACGGTAGTTATATCCGCTTCGATGATAATGCTTGCGTATTGGTTAACAACGCAGGCGAACTTCGTGGCTCACGTATCTTCGGCCCTGTAGCTCGTGAACTTCGTGCTACAAATATGAAAATTATATCTCTTGCACCTGAAGTGCTTTAATCATCTAAATGTTTAAGTAATGGCTAAGTTACATATAAAGAAAGGTGATATCGTTTACGTAAATGCGGGTGCCAACAAGGGTAAGACCGGTCGCGTGTTATCGGTACTTGTTGAAGAACAGCGCGCTATTGTAGAAGGTATCAATATGGTATCGAAGAGTACCAAACCGAATGCAAAAAATCCTCAAGGAGGTATAGTAAAGAAGGAGGCACCAGTGCATATCTCTAACTTGAACCTTGTCGAAGATGGGAAACCAGTTCGTATAGGTCGTGTCGTTAAAGATGGTAAACTCGTGCGAGTTTCTAAAAAAACTGGTAAGGAGATCTAAAAATGAATACAGCAAACTTAAAACAAGACTACCAGGAGCGTATCGTTCCTGCTCTTATGAAAGAGTTTGGTTACTCCTCTATTATGCAGTGCCCTAAATTGGAGAAGATCGTTCTCAATCAGGGTCTCGGTGAGGCTGTGGCTGATAAAAAGATTATTGATGTTGCATTGCAAGAAATGACTGCAATTGCAGGTCAAAAAGCAGTAGCAACCGTCTCTAAGAAGGATATTGCTAACTTCAAGGTTCGTAAAAAAATGCCTATCGGAGTTCGTGTTACTCTTCGTGGAGAGAGAATGTATGAGTTTTTAGAGCGTCTCGTACGCGTGGCTCTGCCTCGTATCCGTGACTTTAAGGGTATTGCCAATAAGATGGATGGTCGTGGTAACTACACTCTTGGAATCCAAGAGCAGATTATCTTCCCTGAGATCAATATTGATAATATCACCAAGTTGCTTGGAATGAATATCACATTCGTGACTACCGCTAAGACCGATGAAGAAGGTTTTGCTTTGTTACGTGAATTTGGTTTACCATTCAAAAAATAGTATATATGGCAAAAGAATCAATGATCGCTCGCGATGTAAAACGCGCAAAATTGGTCGCAAAGTATGCTGAAAAGCGTGCCCAGTTGCTTAAAGATGGTGATTACGAAGGTTTGCAGGCTCTGCCCAAAAACGCTTCTCCTGTTCGCTTGCACAATCGTTGCAAGATTACAGGTCGTCCAAAAGGCTATATGCGCCAATTCGGTTTGTCTCGTATCCAGTTCCGTGAGATGGCTTCAAAGGGACTGATCCCGGGCGTGAAGAAGGCAAGTTGGTAATCGGTACTTGAAACAGTTAGTTGCATTGAGGCAACAACTTATTATATTTATAAATATTGTCCCGACAGGCGGGATTAATTTACACAATTATGACTGATCCTATAGCAGATTATTTGACTCGGTTGCGTAATGCCATTAAGGCTGGACATCGTGTTGTCGAAGTCCCTGCATCGAATCTGAAAAAAGAGATCACTAGGATATTATTCGAGAAAGGATATATCCTAAGTTACAAGTTTGTTGAAGATGGTCCTCAAGGCACAATAATGATTGCCTTGAAGTACGATCCAGTAAACAAAATCAACGCAATAAAGAGCCTTGAGCGTGTTTCTACACCAGGTTTGCGTCGTTATGTTGGTTATCGCGAAATGCCTCGTGTCCTCAATGGACTGGGTATCGCTATCCTTTCTACCTCTAAGGGGGTTATGACAAACAAAGAAGCCCTTGGTCAAAAACTAGGTGGCGAGGTAATATGTTATGTTTATTAATTAGGAGGAATGCATTATGTCTAGAATAGGAAAACTTCCAATTAACATTCCTGCAGGTGTAACAGTAACTGTTGCTGATAACTGCGTAACCGTAAAAGGCCCTAAAGGTGAACTAACTCAAACAGTTGACCCTCAAATAGGTGTTTCTGTAGAAGGAAATGTTTGTCATGTAACACGGCCAAACGACGAGAAAGAGATGCGTTCAAAACATGGTCTATACCGTGCTCTTATCCACAATATGGTGGTAGGTGTATCGGAAGGCTATAAGAAAACATTGGAACTCGTCGGTGTTGGTTACCGTGTTGAGAACCAAGGTCAGATACTGCAATTTGCTTTGGGTTATACTCACCCAATCTATTTGTCTTTGCCTAAAGAAATCAAAGTAGAGACAAAGTCAGAGCGTAACCAAAACCCATTGGTTATTTTAGAGTCTGCTGATAAGCAATTGCTCGGACAAGTATGCGCTAAGATTCGTTCTTTTCGCAAACCTGAACCTTACAAAGGTAAAGGTATTAAGTTCCAAGGTGAAATACTTCGTCGTAAGGCTGGTAAGTCGGCTGGTAAGTAATATTTAATAGAAACGATTATGAATCAGAAAGTAAATAGAAGGCTTAGAATTAAAGCCCATATCCGTACCGTTATCTCGGGTACTGCTCAACGTCCTCGTCTGACAGTATTCCGTAGTAATAGCCAGATTTACGCTCAAGTAATTGATGATTCCAAAGGTGTAACACTCGCTTCGGCTTCATCTCTTTCAATCAAGGATAAAATAACAAAGACAGAGAAAGCCGCTTTGGTAGGCAAACAACTAGCAGAGGCTGCTCAAAAGGCAGGTATCAATGAAGTTGTTTTCGATCGTAATGGTTATCTCTATCATGGTAGGGTAAAACAATTGGCAGACGCAGCACGCGAAGCAGGCCTTAAATTTTAGTTGATTATGATATCAAATTTGAATAGAGTTAAAACAACAAGCGACCTTGAACTTACAGAGCGCTTGGTAGCTGTTAACCGTGTAACGAAGGTGACCAAAGGTGGACGTACTTTCACTTTTGCAGCCATTGTTGTTGTCGGTGACGGAAATGGTATTGTAGGTTGGGGACTTGGTAAGGCAGGTGAAGTAACTGCTGCTATCTCTAAAGGTACAGAAGCTGCTAAGAAAAACCTCATCAAAGTTCCAGTGCTTAAAGGTACAATACCTCACGAGCAAAATGCTAAGTTTGGTGGCGCACAAGTTTATTTGCAGCCTGCATCTCACGGTACTGGCGTGAAGGCCGGTGGTGCTATGCGTGCCGTACTTGAGAGCGTTGGTATAACCGATGTCTTGGCTAAGGCTAAAGGTTCATCGAACCCTCACAACTTGGTAAAGGCTACTATATTAGCTCTCTCAGAAATGCGTGATGCTAATATGGTTGCTCAAAACCGTGGTGTGTCTCTCTCTACAGTGTTTAACGGATAAATTATTCTTCTATGGCAACTATTAAGATACAACAAGTACGAAGCGTGATTGATTGTCAGAAAGCTCAAAAGGCTACTATGAAAGCGCTTGGATTGCATAAGATGAATGCAATTGTTGAACACGAAGCAACTCCTGCCATCCTTGGTATGGTTGAGAAAGTGAAACACTTAGTGAAGGTAATTGATTAATGAATAGAAGGGTTGAGCAAGATGTCTTGAACTATCAAGATAATCTTGCCAACGCTTGTAAATATCTCTAATTATGGAATTGAACAATTTAAATCCGGTAGCAGGTTCTGTAAGACCTCGCAAACGTATTGGTCGTGGTGCAGGTTCAGGTTTAGGCGGAACATCTACTCGTGGTCATAAAGGTGCAAAATCACGCTCAGGTTATTCCAAAAAGATCGGTTTTGAAGGCGGTCAGATGCCTATTCAACGCCGTTTGCCTAAGTTTGGTTTCAAGAACATTAACCGTGTTGAGTTTAAGGCTATCAACCTTTCAGCTCTTCAAGCTCTCGCAGATAATCAAAAACTCGAGAAGATAGGTAAAGAGGAACTGTTGAAGGCAGGCTTCATCAATAAGTCGATGTTGGTAAAGATATTAGGTAATGGTACTCTTACCGCAAAGTTGACTGTTGAAGCAGATGCATTCTCTAAGACGGCAGAAGAAGCTATTGTAGCTGCAGGTGGTACCATCGTAAAACTATAACAGAATGAAGAAATTCATAGAAACAATTCGGAATATTTGGAAGATAGAGGATCTTCGTAATCGGTTGCTCACCACGCTATTGTTCGTGTTGATATACCGTTTCGGGTCCTTTATAGTTCTTCCTGGTATCGATCCTAATGCATTGACGGAACTGAGAAACCAAACGAGTGGTGGTCTTATGGCGCTGCTTGATATGTTCTCTGGTGGTGCATTCTCTAATGCCTCTATCTTTGCCTTAGGTATAATGCCTTATATCTCGGCTTCCATTATCATCCAATTGTTGACGATGGTTGTCCCTTATTTCCAGAAAATGCAACGTGAGGGTGAAAGTGGTCGAAACAGAATGAACCAGATCACTCGTTATCTCACTGTCGCTATCCTCCTGCTGCAAGGACCATCTTACTTGGTTAACTTGTCAGTACAAATGCGTAGCGCTAATGCATCTCTAGCAATAGGATTCAATTGGTTTACCATCTCTTCTGTGATTATTCTTTGTGCTGGTTCTATGTTTGTAATGTGGCTTGGAGAGCGTATTACAGACAAAGGAATAGGTAATGGTATCTCTTTCATTATTTTGATTGGTATTATTGCTCGCTTCCCGGGTGCTATAGTACAAGAATTCTCATCACGTCTCAATGAAGCAGGTGGTGGTTTGATTGTCTTTATCGCAGAAATACTGTTGTTATTATTCGTTTTTGCAGTGGCAATCATGTTGGTTCAAGGTACTCGTAAAATCCCTGTTCAATATGCAAAGCGAATTGTAGGTAATAAACAATACGGTGGTGTACGTCAGTTCATTCCTTTGAAAGTGAATGCAGCTAATGTGATGCCTATCATCTTTGCACAAGCTATCATGTTTATTCCTATCGCTATCGTTGGCTTTAGTACAGATGGAAGTGGAGCATTTGTTCGCGCATTTAGTGATAACACATCGGTGTGGTACAATGTAGTATTTGCCTTGTTGATAATCTTGTTTACGTATTTCTATACTGCAATCATTATCAATCCAACCCAAATGGCAGAAGACTTGAAACGCAATAATGGTTTTATTCCTGGTGTTAAACCTGGTAAAAAGACTGCCGAGTATATCGATACTATCATGTCTCGTATTACTCTTCCTGGTTCTATATTCTTGGCCATTGTTGCTATCCTTCCTGCTTTTGCTAGTCTTTGTGGTGTGAGCCGTGGTTTTGCACAGTTCTTTGGTGGTACTTCGTTGCTTATCATGGTAGGTGTTATCCTTGACACTTTGCAACAAATTGAGAGTCACCTTCTTATGCGTCATTACGATGGATTCTTTGAGTCAGGTATGCGCGTAAAAGGTCGTTCTAACGCAATGGCTTATTAATCTCGTAAGCGAATGATATTTCTTAAGACCGATGAGGAAATTGAGTTGATGCGAGATAGCAATCTACTCCTAGGCAAGACTTTGGCTGAAGTAGCCAAAGTCATTGCTCCTGGAGTGACAACTAAACAGTTGGATAAGGTTGCTTACGAATACATCTGTGATAATGGTGGTATACCTAGTTGCTTGGGCTACGAAGGTTTTCCTGCTACTCTTTGTACTTCGGTCAATGAGCAAGTGGTTCACGGTATTCCTTCGGATAATGTCGTTTTAAAAGATGGAGATATTGTCTCGGTAGATACTTGCGTTCTCAAGAACGGATTTCATAGTGATTCGGCTTATACTTTCCCTGTGGGTGAGATAAGTGAAGAGGTAAGAAATCTCTTAAAGACTACTAAGGAGTCTCTTTTTGAGGGCGTTGCTCAGGCTGTAGCAGGTCATCGTTTGGGTGATATTGGTTCAGCAGTCCAAACATATTGTGAGACACGAGGCTATTCTGTAGTTCGTGAGTTTGTAGGACATGGAATCGGTCATGATATGCATGAACAACCTGAGGTACCCAATTATGGCAAAAGAGGTAATGGTATTGTGCTGAAAGAAGGTATGGTGTTGGCTATTGAGCCAATGATTTGCATGGGGCGTCGCAATCTTATCCTAGAAGATGATGGCTGGACTGCTCGTACTGCAGACCGTAAACCTGCTGCACATTACGAATTCTCGGTTGCCGTACGCAAAGGTAAAGCAGATGTTTTATCGACTTTTGATTTTATTCAAGAGGTCTTGAAGGATAGATTTATTTAGATTATTTGTCAAAGCAGAATATATGGCAAAGCAGACAGCAATAGAACTAGATGGTACAATAACAGAAGCATTATCTAATGCTATGTTTCACGTGGAGTTAGAGAATGGGCATGTTATTACGGCTCATATATCTGGTAAGATGCGTATGCATTATATCAAGATACTTCCAGGTGATAAAGTAAAAGTGGAGATGTCTCCTTACGATTTGACTAAAGGGAGAATATCTTTTCGCTATAAATAGCAAGGTTGGTATGATTTTTGTTCTGCATTCTAGTTTGGAATAATAGATAAATAACAATACCCAATTAATAAAGCAACTCTCATGAAAGTAAGAGCATCAGTAAAGAAGCGTAATGACGATTGTAAGATCGTTCGCCGTAAGGGCCGCTTGTATGTAATTAACAAAAAAAATCCTAAGTTTAAGCAACGTCAAGGATAATTGCTTAGACAGTAGTAACAAACATCCTTAAGTAAATAATTATGGCTATAAGAATTGTCGGTGTAGATTTACCTCAAAATAAGATTGGGGAAGTCGGTTTGACTTACATCTACGGAATAGGTCGTAGTAGTGCAAAGAAGATTTTGGCAGAGGCAGGCGTAGACCCAAGCATCAAGGTCCAAGATTGGACAGACGACCAAGCAGCAAAGATTCGTGAAGTGATAGGTGCCAACTATAAAGTAGAAGGTGACCTTCGTTCCGAAACCCAATTAAACATCAAACGTTTGATGGATATTGGTTGTTATCGTGGTGTACGTCATCGTTTAGGTCTCCCAGTGCGTGGACAAAGTACAAAGAACAATGCACGTACTCGTAAGGGAAAGAAGAAAACTGTTGCAAATAAGAAGAAAGCGACGAAGTAACAACTATCTAATTCATTAAACAATTATGGCAAAGAAAACAGTTGCAACTAAGAAGCGTGTCGTAAAGGTTGATGGTATTGGTCAACTTCATGTTCAGTCATCTTTCAATAACGTTATTGTAACGTTTGCAAATGGCGATGGTCAAGTTATTTCTTGGTCTTCTGCAGGTAAGATGGGCTTCCGTGGTTCAAAGAAAAATACTCCTTATGCTGCTCAGATGGCAGCACAAGATTGCGCAAAGGTCGCTTTTGATCTTGGTTTGCGTAAGGTAAAAGCTTATGTTAAAGGTCCAGGTAATGGTCGTGAGTCAGCAATTCGTGCTTGTGTAGCAGCAGGTATCGACGTTCTCGAGATTGTTGATGTAACTCCATTGCCACATAATGGCTGTCGTCCTCCAAAACGCCGTCGCGTATAAAGGATGATTGAGTTGGTATTGTTATCATAAGGAATATAATTAACTAAACAAAACAAGAAAAATTATGGCTAGATATATCGGACCTAAATCTCGTATTGCACGCCGATTTGGAGAACCAATTTTTGGACCGGATAAAGCTTTGAATAAGCGTAACTATGCACCTGGTCAACATGGCGTTAACCGTCATAAGAAGACATCTGAGTACGGAACTCAGTTGAACGAGAAACAAAAAGCTAAATATACCTACGGTGTACTAGAGCGTCAGTTCCGTATTCTTTTTGAGCGTGCTCAGCGTAGTAAAGGTATTACCGGTGAGATTCTTCTTCAATTGCTTGAGTCTCGTTTGGATAATATCGTATATCGTTTGGGTATAGCTCCAACCCGTGCAGCTGCGCGTCAGTTGGTTAACCACGGACATATTGTTGTAGACGGACAGGTGGTAAATATTCCATCTTACTCTGTTAAAGCAGGTCAAATCGTAGGTGTTCGAGAAAGGAGTAAGTCTCTTGAGGTAATCGAAAAGTCTCTTAGTGGTTTCAATCATGCAAAGTATTCATGGCTTGATTGGAATGAGCAGAACAAGGAGGGTAAATACTTGAATGTTCCTGCTCGTGAAGAGATTCCAGAGAATATCAAGGAACAACTCATCGTTGAATTGTACTCTAAATAATCAATAACTCATGGCAATATTAGATTTTCAAAAACCAGACAAGGTTGTAATGTTGGAATCCTCAGCGACGAAAGGTGTATTCGAATTTCGTCCTTTGGAGCCTGGTTACGGCATTACTATTGGTAATGCGCTTCGCCGAATTCTTATTTCTTCTCTTGAGGGATATGCAATTTGTAGTATAAAGATTAGTGGAGTTGATCATGAATTTGCCACCATACCAGGTGTGATTGATGATGTAACAAACATTATTCTTAACTTAAAGCAAGTTCGTTTCCGTAAGATAGATGAGACGGAGGCAGAGGCTGAAGTAATCAAGATCAATGTCTCTGGAATGTCTAAACTGCTTGCGGGTGAGTTCAATAAGTATCTTCAACATTTCGAGGTTCTCAATTCAGACTTAGTTATTTGCGAATTAGATGAGTCTGCATCGTTTGAGTTAGAGGTTCACATCAATAAGGGACGTGGTTATGTTCCTTCCGATGAGAATCGCAATCCTAATGATCCAATCGGAGTATTACCAACGGATTCTATTTATACTCCTATCCGCAATGTGAAGTATGCTATCGACCAATATCGTGTTGAGCAGCGTACTGACTACGAGAAGTTAACTCTCGAGATATTGACGGATGGTAGTATTTCTCCTAAGGATGCTCTTAAAGAGGCTGCAAAGATATTGATATTCCACTTCATGTTGTTCTCTGATGAGAAGATTATCCTAGAGGAGCATGAGAATGGTTCTAGTGCACCTCTTGATGAGGAGATTCTTAGAATGCGTCAACTTCTTAATTCACGGCTCGTTGACATGGACTTGAGTGTTCGTGCATTGAACTGTTTGAAGGCAGCAGAGGTTGAGACATTAGGACAGTTGGTAACCTATCATCGTAATGACCTCCTTAAGTTCCGTAACTTCGGAAAGAAGTCATTGACTGAATTGGATGAACTACTCGAAAAGAATAACCTTGCTTTTGGCATGGATATTTCAAAGTATATGAACTGATAAAGAATTAAAGAAAAATGAGACACAATAATAAATTCAATCATTTAGGTAGAAAGGCAGCTCACCGCTCGGCAATGCTGAGTAACATGGCATGCTCTCTTATCATGCACAAGCGTATCAGCACTACTACGGCAAAGGCAAAGGCATTGCGTATGTATGTTGAACCTATCTTGACGCATGCTAAAGAGGATACAACTGCAAACCGTCGTCTTGTGTTCGCTGAACTGAAACAGAAGGAAGTGGTAACGGAGTTGTTCCGTAATGTAGCAGTTAAGATAGCTGACCGTCCAGGTGGATACACCCGTATCTTGCGTACCGGTTTCCGTTTGGGAGATGCTGCTGAGATGTGCATCATTGAGCTTGTTGATTATAACGAGAACATGCTCAAAGAGGCAAAGAAGGAAGCAAAGAAGACTACTCGTCGTTCTGCAAAGAAAGCTGCTCCTAAGGCTGACGAAGCGCCAGCAGAAGAGGCTCCAAAGGCAGAGTGATTTAACTTCTAATATAATACGAAAAGGGAACATCCGTTATGGGGTGTTCCCTTTTTCGTTATTGTCGTATTGTATTTCTTTTGTATTTGTTTTGTATTTGTTTTGTTTCGTTTTTTGGGGTTTGAGTTTGTTGTTTTATTGGTGTGTTTGGTGTGTTTTAGTGTTGTGTTTTCGTTGTGGTCTGGGTAGGATGATGGTAGTTTGGAGGTTTGGTGTTAGATGGGGAGTTGGGTAGTTTTGGGGAACTTCTTCTTTAGGCGATACCTGACGGTATATACAGAGGCGGGTTCGACATGAAAGAGTGAGGCTATGTCGTTGGCTTTGAGTCCTGCAAGGAAGCATACGAGATAGCGTTTGTCTATCAATGTGAGGGGTTGGGTGGACTGCGAGATGATGTTCTCTAAGAGTGTGAGATCCACTTTGTCTAGTGCATCAGCGGCTGTTGGGAAATCGTTCATTAGTCCTTTGACAACAGCCAAGAGAGTTAGGTGTTGTGCTTGCGTGGCACTATCGGCATCTATAGCGGCTTCGTACTGCGCTTGTTCTCGGTTGCGGCGCTGTAGCAAGGCTATTGATATTATCATTACGAGAATGAGTATTAGTCCTGCAATGAGCCAGCGCATCTCTTGTATGGTGCGGTCTTTTTTCTCTACTTCATATTGCGTCTCTACTTCATGTACGGCTCGGTTCTTCTCGACGGAGAATCGGTTGAGACTGTTTTCCGTATATCGCTGCTGCCACTCGAGTGCTAGTGCGGGTTGGTCGAGGGTCTTGTATAGTTCCACCATGAAGGCGTACGCCTCGCCTTGCTCGGTGAGTACGGCATTGGGACTCAAGGTGTTGATCGTATCAATGAGTGTTAAGACATGTCGCATTTCTTTTTCGGCTTGTTCGTACTGGCCTTGATAGAGGTATAGCCACGCTTGCAAGTCGCAGATGGAGATGTCGCCTTGCAGTCTTTCATCATACGAGAGATGGGTCAGTGATTTATTGACAGTCCTTGCTCGATCGAGGTAGAGAACGATGGAGTCGATGGGGCGGGGATTGTAGTAGAGATCGTAGGAGACAGCGATGTTGTAGTAGTTCCATGTTGGGTTCATCTTGCGCAGGTGGAGTTCGGTTGGGGTCATCTGTTCAAGAATCTTGACTGCTTGTTTGCCATCAATCATGGCTTGATTGCGTGCGGTGGTGTCGCCTGTGGCTTCATAGACGCTGACTCCATAGGTTTGGCGTACAGAGAGATAGTCGTATTGCAGGTAGCCGTTGTTTGGTTCTTGGTCTTGGAGTGCGAGCATCTTGTGCAGGACCTCGTTCATACCTGCGGTGTCCCGTTGGTTGAGGTAGATGGTAGCCATGTTGTAGTAACAGAGCGAGGTGCGTTCGGTATTGTGACAAGCAGCGTAGTCCTCGGCGAGGGATTGGTAATGACTGTAGGCATCTGCCGTATTGCCTGCGGCGAGGAGTTGGTCCGCCTGCTCGAGCCGTGCGTTGAGGACCTGCTGCGAGTGCGAACAAGATAGGAGGAGAAAAGAGAGGAGTAGGTATGTTGTATGTTTTTTGTATCGCATAGACTTGGGTATTGATTTGTGGGCGCAAGGTATGAAATGTTTCGCACTTGCGCAAATGGTTCGTGGGGAGTTTGTTTTTTTTTGTTGGTGGGGTGGGTTCGGACTACGATTTTAGAGCCTTTTTTGTAGGGTGAAGGTCTTATGAAGGTCTTATATACCCTTTACATTGGTTCGAGTATCAA
>CAYNMA010000043.1:0-19995 GCA_964398075.1 uncultured Bacteroides sp.
CAGTGCTTCGCACCTGCCTTCGCTTCACGTCTCCACAATCATCGTCTCCACAATCGTAGTATGGTAGGGCATCTTCATAATTAGACAACCTTTTATTTTGATGTGGTTGCCCTATATAAGATGTGCAAAGGGACACCTCACGGTGCCCCTTTTACTATAAGGTATTAGTCTATTAAATTATTAAGGTACAAAAAAGATTGTGTTGTTCTTTCTGATTACGGTGCAAAGGTAAGCCCTTTTTTTTATTGCCACAATAGCAAAAACTATGTTATACAACATACTTTTGGGGCATGAATATTGGAGGGATGTTCTAAAAATTCCACAAATCATCTCAAAAGCAATTTTTAGAACATCCATGGACAATCTGACAATTGACAATGTACAATTGGCATAGCAGAATCAAACGGGTCTTTTGGTCAATGTGAAGACGTGTCTTCATCATATTGAGAGGTGTTTTTGCAATATCACACGAAAAAACGTACCTTTGCAGACACAAACTGAAAGTAATATTATTATGACAGAAAGTGAGATAGTAAAGCGTCAGGACCGTGCTGAAGCGTTGTTTCGTGAGGGTTTCAACTGCTCTCAGTCAGTGGTGGCAGCGTGCGCAGACATATACGGTTTAGACACTGATTTGGCTCTTCGTCTTGGTGCCTCTTTTGGTGGCGGGATAGGTAGGATGCGTCAGACATGCGGTGCCGCTTGCGGCATGTTTCTCTTGGCAGGTCTTCAAAATGGTAGTACTACACCTCATGATAACGAGGGCAAGATGCACAACTACCAAACCGTTCAGAACCTTGCTGCTCGGTTCAAAGAAGAAAATGGTTCGATTATTTGTGCCGAACTATTGGGACTTGCTGCTCCCGAACATTCGCCGAAACCCGAAGAACGAACTGACACCTATTATAAGAAACGTCCCTGCGTGGAGATGGTTCGTCAGGCAGTAAGAATATATTGTGAAAACATACTATAGGGATTTTCTAAAAATTCCACGTTTCGTTATTATGTTACTCATTGGGATGTTTCTCCACTTTTTGAGCGCTTTGTGGTTTTTATTTGTGTATCTGCTTGTCTTTCACTCAGTCACAATGCTCGCATTGCTCCTTCGTTCAAGCCAACCATATACTAAATAAAAATCCACAAATCATCTCAAAAGCAATTTTTAGAACATCCCTATAATCTCTTTCCGTATGTATTATTTAGCTATCATAGGAGGCGGTCCTGCAGGTTATACAGCAGCCGCAGAAGTGGCAAAAGCAGGTAAAGATGTCATCTTATTCGAAGAGAATGCGATTGGTGGCACATGCCTAAACGTAGGTTGTATTCCTACAAAGACGTTACTTTATAGTGCAAAACTCTATCATAACGCAGTTAATGCTGCGAAGTATGGTGTGAGCGCAGAAAATGTGGTCTTCGACTACGCAAAGATGCAGCAACGTAAGCAGAAAGTGATACGCAAACTGTCGGCAGGTATACGAGCACAACTCAATAATCCGCATTGTACTGTGGTTTCAGCCATGGCAACGGTGGTATCACGCACAGACGAGAGGGTCGTTTTGCATGCAGGCGAGGCAGATTATGAGGCAGAAAATCTGCTTATCTGTACAGGGTCAACTAATTTTGTGCCACCGATAGATGGGGTGCAAGATAATCCATATATCTTGGATTCATCGTCAGCACTGTCGCAGACAAGCCTTCCAAAGTCTATCATTATTGTTGGTGGAGGCGTTATCGGTATGGAGTTCGCCACCTTGTATCACGAATTGGGTGTGGCAGTCACCATCATTGAGGCGATGCCAACAATCTTGCCGAATCTTGATGCCGAGATAGTGGATATATTGCTGCAGAAATATAAAAAGGAAGGTGTTGATATTCATACGGATACACGTGTGAGTCAGTTCGATGGCAATCAAGTCATTACAGACCAAGGTACTTTTACGGCAGATAATATATTAGTTTGTGTAGGTCGTCGTCCTAATCTGCAAGGACTTGAAACTCTAACTGACTTGCAACTGAATCGCAAAGGTATTGAAGTGGATGAGTTTATGCATACGAATCTTAAAAACGTGTATGCAGCGGGAGACGTGACGGGCAAGTTGATGTTGGCGCATGTGGCAACCCGTCAAGCGGAAGTGGCTGTGGGTCGTATGCTCAAGCAACTGCCTTTGCAACGTATTGCTTACAATGCTTTGCCTTCGGTTGTTTATACCAATCCTGAGATTGCAGCGGTTGGATTGACCGAAAAAGACCTCTCGGGAACGGATTGCGTGTTGCCTATTCCATACGAAGTGAAGAAATTGCCGATGGCGTTCTCGGGTCGTTTTGTAGCAGAGAACGAAGGCGAGAACGGACTGTGCAAGGTGATAGTTGACCAAAAGAAACAGACCATCTTGGGCGTTAGCATGATAGGTAATCCGTGTTCGGAGATTATCGCAGCCGCCTCGGTTGCTGTGCGCATGGGTTACACGGTGGCAGAGTTCAAACAAGTTGTTTTTCCTCATCCAACGGTGTCGGAGATACTGCGTGAAACGGTAAAAGAGTAGGGTAGTGATGGCGAAGAACAAGCGGGTATTGATGGCGATGAGCGGCGGAATAGATAGTTCCGTAGCTGCCATGTTGCTTTTGGAGCAAGGGTACGAATTGGTGGGTGTCACTTTTCGTACCTACGACTCGATACGTGAGTCGTGCCTGCGGCGTGAGAAAGGTTGCTGTTCGATGGAGTCAATCATGGAAGCCAAGCATCTTGCCGAGCAATTGGGTTTTCCACACCATATACTTGACTTTAGGGAGACTTTTCGCAGGGAGATTATCAGTAATTTTGTTAGCGAGTATTTTCATGGTCGAACGCCAAATCCGTGTGTGCTCTGCAATTCTCATATCAAGTGGGGCGAACTCATCAAGGCCGCCGAGGAATATGACTGCGATTGGATTGCCACAGGGCATTATGCCCGTATTGCTCAGTATAATGGGCATTACTATCTGCGTAATGCGGTGGATACGCATAAGGACCAAACGTATTTCCTTTGGATGCTGACCGAAGAGAACTTGCGTCGCACCATCTTTCCCTTAGGCGAACTCACCAAGGACCAAGTGCGCACCATTGCACAGCAGCATGGGTTCCAAAAACTATCACAAAAAGCCGAGAGCCAAGAGATATGTTTCGTGACCGACAATGACTACCGCTCGTTCATTCGTCCTTATGCTTCCGACATCGAAAATGGTGACCGCGCCTTTACTGCGGGCGATTATATCGATGCGAATGGACATATTTTGGGTAAACACAGTGGCTTCGCAAACTATACCATCGGTCAGCGCAAAGGTTTGGGGATTGCCTTGGGTACTCCTGCGTATGTGACGCATATCGATGCGGAACGCAATGAAGTGACTTTGGGCAATCATGATGACCTCTATTCCGATACGTTGCATGCATCTGCGGTGCGTCTTCGAGATAAGGCGATAGTGGCAGATGACCCAAGGGTTCAGGCTCGGATTCGGTATAAGTCGCCTGCGGTGAATGCAAACTTGCAACTAAGAGATTCGGACGAGTTGGAACTGCATTTTGAAACGCCTGTTTGGGGTGTTACGCCTGGGCAGTCGGTGGTGCTGTACAAAGAAGAGTTGCTTATTGGTGGTGGGATAATTCGGGGGTAGTTTCTTTGCTACTGCGTGGAAAAAGACTTCCTACTCGCTGCGCTCGAGAGAAATAAAAGAAATAAAGGAAATCCATAAATGGCATTGATTGCATTATTGCCATAAAACAGAATGTGCGTCAAACGTTTTGGGCGCACATCCTTCTTGGTTGAATATAATAAAATGGGCAAATGGCTGTGTGCCACTGCTTTATCTCTAAGGCAAGAGAGCAAAGTCGATGACTTCTTGGATGTCCTTGACGTAGTGGAAGGTCATGCCTTTTCGGTACAATTCGGGTATCTCCTCAATATCTTTTTGGTTGTCGGCGCAGAGAACAATCGTATCTATTCCTGACCGTTTGGCAGCCAAAATCTTTTCTTTGATACCTCCAACAGGCAACACTTTGCCGCGAAGGGTCATTTCACCCGTCATAGCAAGGCGTTCTCGCACTTTTCGACCCGTGAAAGCCGATACGATAGCCGTTGTCATTGTAATACCCGCCGACGGACCATCCTTAGGGATAGCACCTTCGGGAACGTGGATATGAACCGATTGACCCTCTACCTTCTTGTGCGAGATGCCAAACTGACTCTCATGAGCTTTGACATAACCCAAGGCAATCGTGGCAGACTCTTTCATAACATCGCCTAAGTTGCCTGTAAGGGTTAGGGTAGGGTTCTTGCTCGGCGAAAGCGAACACTCGATGAAGAGAATCTCACCACCAACCTGCGTCCAAGCCAAGCCCGTGACGACACCTGTATAGTTGTTGTTCTCGTATAAGTCTCTCGTATAGCGAGGTTTACCAAGATATTCCTTCAAGTCCTTATCGGTGATGCTGACGTTATACGGCTCGTCCATAGCGATATGCCGTGCCACCTTACGCATGACAGCAGCAATCTGACGTTCCAACTCGCGCACACCCGATTCACGAGTGTAATCGTCAATCAAAGTATTGAGTATCGG
The DNA here is from genome assembly GCA_964398075.1 of uncultured Bacteroides sp. GTDB lineage: Bacteria > Bacteroidota > Bacteroidia > Bacteroidales > Paludibacteraceae > Colicola. The sequence continues at coordinate 4,594 of CAYNMA010000043.1, forward strand.
CTTACTGAACTTTGCTTGCGAAGCCTTAACGCCATGTGCTTCCAACTCCTTAGGTATAAGGTGTTTGCGTGCAATCTCCACTTTCTCTTCTTGCAGATAACCCGTCATCTCTATCAGTTCCATACGGTCTAATAGAGGACGTGGAATGGTGTTGAGCGTGTTGGCTGTAGCGATGAAAAGCACCTTGCTCAAATCGTAATCAACATCCAAAAAATTGTCGTGGAAAGTCGCATTTTGCTCAGGGTCAAGCACTTCGAGCAGTGCCGAAGTAGGATCACCATGATAATCGGCAGAGACCTTGTCAATCTCGTCTAATACGAACACAGGGTTAGACGACTGCACCTTCTGAATGTTTTGTATGATACGACCAGGCATAGCGCCAATGTAGGTACGGCGATGTCCACGAATCTCGGCTTCATCGTGCAATCCACCCAACGAGATACGGGCATACTTGCGGTTTAAGGCTTCGGCAATTGACTTACCAAGAGAGGTCTTGCCCACGCCTGGAGGACCGTATAAACAGATGATAGGTGACTTCAAATCGCCTTTCATCTTCAAGACTGCCAAATATTCCAAGATACGCTCTTTTACTTTCTCCATGCCATAATGGTCACGATTGAGTATCTTCTCCGCATTCTTGAGGTCAAGATTATCCTCGGTATACTCGTTCCAAGGCAACGAAAGCATGGTCTCGAGGTAGTTCTGCTGCGTCGAATACTCAGGCGATTGGGTAGGGATACGTTCCAGTTTCTTCAACTCAGCCTCAAAGACCTTCTGCGTTTCTGCGCTCCACTTCTTCTTTTTGGCACGCTCACGCATGTCAATCACATTCTGCTCGCTGGTGTCACCCAACTCCTTCTGGATAGTGTGAATTTGCTGCTGCAAGAAGTACTCACGTTGCTGTTTATCAATATCTTCGCGCGCTTTCTCTTGTATGGAGAGTTTGATATCGATGAGCTGTTTCTCTTTCTGCAAGAGTTCGAGAAGGTGCACAGCACGGTCCTCTAACTTCTCTTGTTGGAGCAGTTCTTGCTTGTCCTCAATCTTGAGCGGCGAGTTGACGCAGACATAGTTCACCAAAGAGGGTGGGTTATCGATGTTCTCTAAGGTGAAGCTTGCCTCGCGTGGCATATTCTCCTGTTGCTTAAGGATATAGATAGCCGCCTCGCGTATGCTCGAAGCCAACGCGATGAAGTGCTTATCGGTTTTCTTGGGGAAGACCTCTGGGATGACGATCACACTGGCTTTCATATAAGGACGCTGCGAGGTGATCTTGTCAATCATGATTCGCTCTTGACCCTCTAATATAATAGTGAGTGATCCATCAGGCATGTTGAAGGTACGAATGACACGTGCAGCCGTACCCAACATAAAGAGGTCGGTCTGTTGAGGTTCTTGCACATCAGCATCCTTTTGGCAACATACAGCAATGGTCTTTTCTTGCTGAAAAGCGTTGGTTACCAACTTGATAGACTTAGGTCGCGCTACTGTTACAGGTAGCAAAACGCCAGGGAAAAGCACCATATTACGCAAGGGTAGTACGGGCAAGACATCGCCTGTGGCGATTTTCAAACGAGCTTGTTCATCGTCAGTGTTCAAGATTGGAATCATTTCAGCCTCCATTTCGGTGTTATTGTCTTCTGCCATAAGTTTTTATGTAGTTTTTAGATAGTTAGATAGTTTTCATAGTTAAAGTCGTTTGCGTTTTTGTTTGGGCAAGAATGATACCAATAGAGATAAGGGATGTTCTAAAAATTCCACGTTTCGTTATTTTGTTATTAATTGGGATGTTTCTCCACTTTTTGAGTGCTTTGTGGTTTTTATTTGTATCTGCTTGACTTTCACTCAGTCACAATGCTCGCATTGCTCCTTCATTCAAGCCAACCATCTCCTAAATAAAATTCCACAAATCATCTCAAAAGCATTTTTAGAGCATCCCATACCAATAGAAGAACTATGGCATATTTTGCAAGATAACAAAACGTTTTCCTTACGTATATGCCAATATCACAATAAGTTGACACACCCAACACAAACACTGCCATTCTGACAGCTGCACTGCAAGAGTGGGCAATGTAAAATATGATATTTTACATAATATGAATTATAACAAAGTAGTGTCTACGATTTTCCCAAGGCGTATCTCAGGTTTATTTAGCAAACTCATCAAATGTGCCATCGTCGTAGAAAACAACTATTTTTTGGATATTTTTCTGGATGATTTGTTGCTGTGTCAATTTTTTTGAAATTTGATTCAGGTTCTGACCATTCGTGTCATTGACAGTCGGCACAGAGATTTGAGGATTGGTATGTGTATTGGTAGATGGACAAATCGATTCATTCAACTCAATCTTTGGTGTGGCATCAATTTCTGACGATTGGATACCGTCAAATAAAGATGGCTGAGAATCGGATTTTTGACGATACATCTGTCCATCTCCCAAAATAAGCCAATCTGACGAGATTTGTGGATATTTCTTCAAAATCTTCTGCATCACATCCAAACTGGGTTTGTTTCGTCCACTTACAATATTTGATACTGTACCAGGAAGAATTCCCACCTCATCTGCAAACTGCTTTGAAGTTAGGTTCTCCGACCGTATAACTGCCAATAATCTGTCTTTTTCGTCCATATTACAATTGTGATTTTAGCGTTTGCAAATGTACGGAATGTTTTTCAATCCTACAATACATAATTGTGTAATTTTATTTTGTGAATATTTCACATTTGCACATTGATACACATTTGCAAAACTCGACAATACACATCACAAATCTACATCGGATTCTAAAACCTTGTAAAATAAGTTATTCTATAATAGTCAGTTTTACTCTAGATATTTTCCGTAAATGGTTGATTTATACTGCATAAAGCAATAAAATAACTAGTATATTGAGTTGATTTCACAAATTTGCCGACATTTTGCCTTGTTTTGATAAAGTGCTACTTTAGATATTTTCTATAACTGCTCATTTATAGCATTTTATACAAGTAAAAACTTGCGTTTTGTGCTGAATTTTAATAGGTTTATCCAAATCTGCGTCAGGCATTTTTGTTGTGAAAATGATGTGCTAATTGTGAATCAAAGCCAATAATACGGCATTAATTTTTGTGTAGTCAATTATGTTTTGGTTGCTGAATTATGATGTGTTTGTGAATTAACCATTGTGAATTTTTACAGTTATTCCCCTACTCTATTTTTTTGTTCCATATTTTTTCCTGCTGTGGATTTGCATAGAAATATCCAATTTTGTAATTTTGCGAAAATCTTGAACTAACGTATAATTAACTTCAAATTTTCGATTTTTATGAACAACGATTGCGACGAGATTGAATTCAATGAGGAAGATGCCATTGATTACATCTTGGATTTCATTCCCGAGGTTGACCGCAAAGGCTTGGAACGTGATGATATTCAGGACGTATTGGACCTTATCTACGATTACTACGACGCGGAAGGATTGATCGACGAAGACACCGCAGAAGAGGCTTCTATCGATGAGGAAAAGATGTTTAACTACATCAAGGAGAATGCAGCCAAGAACGACATCAAACTATCGGACGAACAGCTCCAATTGATAATGGATGGTGAGTACGAATATGGTGTCTCGATTGGCATTTACTCCGACGACGACGAGGAATAAGACAAAAAGCCCTTCTAATCAAAGATATGAGGTGTTCAGTAATCATATTGAACTGGAACGGTGTGTCTATGCTCCAGCATTATCTGCCGTCCGTTTTGCAGTATTCGCAACTGCCTAACTGTGAGGTCGTAGTAGCCGATAATGGCTCCACTGATGAGTCTTTGTCATACCTTGCCACGCTCCCCAATGTGCGCGTTGTGCCGTTTGCCGAGAACTATGGCTTTGCTGAAGGGTATAATCGTGCTTTGGCAGCGACCGATGCCGAATATACCGTACTGCTGAACTCCGACGTGGAAGTGACAGAAGGTTGGCTCGATAACCTGTTGAATTACATGGATATGCATCATGATGTAGCCGCTTGTCAGTCAAAAATTTTGTCGTACAAAAGCAAACAATCGTACGATGCCCACGAGGTCTTGTCAGTGGCTTTCGAACATGCAGGCGCTGCAGGTGGATATATGGATATCTTGGGCTATCCCTATTGCCGGGGGAGGATATTGAGTTATGTGGAAAACGATGAAGGTCAATACGATACGGTAGCTCCTATCTTTTGGGCAAGTGGTGCTTGTCTATGCATCCGAACGGCCGTTTATAAGCAAGAAGGCGGTTTAGATGCCCGTTTCTTTGCGCACATGGAGGAGATTGACTTGTGTTGGCGGTTGCAGTGTAGAGGCCATCAAATGGTGTGCGTGCCAACGAGTGTCGTCTACCATTTAGGCGGCGGCTCGCTGCAATACGAGAATCCTCGCAAGACCTACCTGAACTTCCGCAACAACCTCTTGATGCTCTATAAAAACATGCCCATGCGCTATCTTTGGTGGGTGTGGATAGTTCGTTTCTTCATGGATTATCTTGCAGGATTTCAATATGTTGTGAAAGGTCAGTTCGCCAATTTTCGTGCCGTTGTCCGTGCACGTTGGGACTTCCTTCGTCAGCATAAAGAATTCTATGCAGACCGTGTTGCCAACAGCCAAAAAGCCGTAGTAGCCTTGCCAAAACTCATTGCCCATCGGTCCATTGTGCTCGATTTCTATCTCCGCAGAAAAAGAAAATAGAGACTCTGCACAAATCCTTTGTCAGTTCAAAAAACTGTTGTATCTTTGCCTATTAGATTGAATTCAAAAAACGAAACGGTATGCTCAAGCATTTGTACATACGAAATTATGCCCTCATCTCAGAACTGAACATCGATTTTGAGAGTGGTTTTGACGTGATTACAGGCGAAACAGGTGCAGGTAAATCGATTATCTTGGGTGCTTTGTCGCTCTTGATGGGTAACCGTGCCGATAGCAAAAGTATCACCGAAGGTGAACAGAAATGTGTGGTGGAAGGTGAGTTCGAGGTCGGCAATCTGAATCTGACCGACTTCTTTGCCGAACACGATTTGGACTATTCGCCCACTTGTGTCTTGCGCCGTGAGTTACTCGCCACAGGCAAGTCTCGTTCCTTTATCAACGACACCCCCGTAGCGCTCTCGCTGCTCCACGATTTGGCTAACAACCTCATCGATATCCACTCGCAGCATCAAAACCTGCTTCTTCGTGACGATAAGTTTCAGACCTATGTGGTAGATGTCATTGCGCGCAACAGCAAAGAGAAAGATGCCTATCGCACCCTGTGGACCAAGTACAAAGACCTTGAGAGTCAGTTACATGCTTTGCAAGAAAAAGCCGAACGCGAACAAAAAGATGCCGATTATATCGCTTTCCAATATCAGCAATTGAAAGATGCCCAACTCGTTGCCGACGAGGAACTGAGTTTGGAGCAGGAACAGAGCCGTTTGGAGCATACAGAAGAGATAAAAAACGGTTTGTCAGAGGCTCTCGGACAGCTCTCCACCGAGGATGTGGGAGTGCTAAGTCGCTTGCAATCAGTCTTAAACGAGTGTAAGCACATCGTGCCCTATATCGAAGATGGCGACTCGCTTCACGACCGTCTGCAAACGTCCTATATCGAGTTGAGCGACATTGCCGACGAGTTCAATCGCATCTCCGAACACACTGAGTTTGACCCCCAAGCGCAAGCACGCGTCAGCGAACGACTCGACCTTCTCAACACCCTCATGCAGAAACATCGAGTCAAGTCGGTGGCAGAACTGATAACCATCCGAGACGACTTTGCATCGCAAATGCATGTCCTTGAGTCCTACGAAGAGGATATTAAGACGTTGCAAGATGCCCTTCGTGCTTGTAAGTCCGAATTAGAACAAGCAGCAGCGGTGCTAACGAAGACCCGTAAGAGCGTGCAAGCAAGCATCGAGAAGAGTGTGGTCGACGAGTTAGTTACCCTTGGCATCAAGCATGCGCAGATGGTCGTGCAGATTACCGAACGCACCAACTACGACATCGATGGCAAAGACGATATTCAGTTCCTCTTTGCTGCTAATAAGAACCAACAACCGCAACCCATCGCTTCGGTGGCTTCAGGAGGTGAGACATCACGTATCATGCTGTGTATCAAGGAACTGATTGCCAACGAAGCCAACCTGCCTACCCTTGTCTTCGACGAGATTGACACGGGTATCTCAGGCGAAGTGGCTGCCAACATGGGTGCCATCATACAACGCATGTCGAAAAAACGCCAAGTGTTGGTTATCACCCACTTACCACAAGTAGCCTCGATGGGCAACGCGCATTATAAGGTCTATAAGACGGATACAGAACAACATACCGAAACGAGCATTCGCCAACTCTCTTCCGAAGAACGAATACAAGAGATTGCGCAGATGCTTTCCGCTAACCATGTCACCGAAGCCGCTATCAGTCAGGCTAAGGAACTACTTAATCTATCCAAGTAACTATGTTACCTCTTGCAGAACGATTACGTCCGAAGACGTTAGATACATACATCGGTCAGAAGCATCTCGTTGGCGAAGGTGCTGTCCTCAGGCAGATGATTGAGAGTGGCAATATCTCCTCTTTCATCCTTTGGGGACCTCCAGGTGTCGGCAAAACGACTCTTGCTCACATCATCGCCAACCGCTTGGAACGACCTTTCTATACCCTCTCCGCCGTCACTTCAGGCGTCAAGGAAGTGCGCGATGTCATCGACAAAGCCAAACGCGAAGGTGGTCTTTTTTCTCGTGGCAACGCCATTCTCTTCATCGACGAGATTCACCGTTTCTCTAAGTCACAACAAGACAGTCTCTTAGGTGCAGTGGAAGATGGCACCATCACCCTCATTGGAGCCACCACCGAGAACCCCTCTTTTGAGGTCATCACCCCACTCCTCTCGCGCTGCCAGGTCTATGTACTGAAAAGCCTGAGCGACGAAGACTTATGCGAATTACTGTCTTACGCTTTTACGCACGACGAATGGCTGAAGTCGAAAAAGATAAAGATTGAGGATGCTGTCAGTTTTTGTCATTATGCAGGCGGTGACGCACGCAAACTGCTTAATACATTGGAGATTATGGTCAATGCCGCAGGCGATGCCGCAGAGGTTATTATCAACGATAAAACCGTCACCGAATGCCTTCAACAGAACCCTTTGGCTTATGATAAAGATGGCGAACTGCATTACGATATCGTCTCTGCCTACATCAAATCCATTCGTGGCAGCGACCCTGATGCGGCGCTCTATTGGTTAGCACGAATGGTGGTTGGCGGCGAAGACCCTAAGTTCATCGCTCGCCGATTGGTTATCTCGGCTGCCGAAGACATTGGTCTCGCCAACCCAAATGCCTTGCTGCTTGCCAATGCTTGTTTCGACGCCGTGAGTAAGATTGGTTGGCCCGAAGGACGTATTCCCTTGGCAGAAGCAACGGTCTATCTCGCCACTTCGCAGAAAAGCAACTCTGCCTATCTCGGCATCGATGCTGCCATCGCCGAAGTGCGACAGAGCGGCAATCTACCTGTGCCTTTGCATCTTAGAAATGCACCTACCAAACTCATGGAAGACCTTGGCTATGGCAAAGATTATAAGTACGCCCACGACTACAAAAACCACTTCGTCAATCAGCAGTTCTTGCCCGATGCCATCGACGGTAAGCGTTTTTGGACGGCTCAAGGAAGTCCCACCGAGCAACGTATGGCTGAATGGATGAACCTATTATGGAAAGATAAGAAAAAGGAATAAGAAGAAATAACATGCCAGGTATCTATCTACATATCCCTTTCTGCGTCAAGCGATGCGGCTATTGCGACTTCTTCTCCACCACGCTCTTGGAACGGAGAAAAGACTATGTCGACGCCTTGGCAAAGGAACTGATGATGCGTACCGATTACCTGCCGCAACCGTCTATCATTCAGACCATTTACTTCGGTGGAGGCACGCCAAGTCTGCTTTCCAAAGACCAACTTCAATACCTCTTGCAGACCATTCGCAAGCACTATTCCATGGCACAAGATGCCGAGATAACCTTAGAAGCCAATCCAAGCGATTTAACGCTCTCCTATCTCAATGATTTACACGCCCTTGGCGTCAACCGACTGAGTATCGGTATTCAATCGCTGCAAGACCCTTTGCTCATTAAGTTAGGTCGTCGACATAACGCAGCAACGGCGAAGAACTGCGTCATGATGGCGCAACAAGCAGGTTTTAAGAACATTAGCATCGACCTCATGTACGGCTTACCCGAACAAACACTCGATATGTGGCAGTCCGACTTGCAAGAGGCCCTCGAAATGAACATACAACATATCAGCACTTATTGCCTTTCTTACGAGAAAAATACACAGTTTGGCAAGATGCTTGCAGAGGGAAAAGTAAAAGAAACTGACGACGATTTGGCTAATGCAATGTACGAAACAGCGATTGAGCAACTCCACAACGCAGGTTTTCAGCACTATGAGGTGTCGAACTTCTGCCTACCCGATTGCTATTCGCGGCATAACTCTGCCTATTGGAACAATGTCCCGTACCTCGGCGTGGGTGCAGGAGCACATTCCTACAATGGGCAATCGCGCCAATGGAACATCGCAAACGTGCCACATTACATCGATAGCATCAACACGAACAAACTGCCTTTCGAATGCGAAGTGCTGACCGATAACGATTTATACAACGAACGCGTGATGCTTTCTCTCCGTACAAGCAAAGGCTTAGACCTCTCGCAACTGTCCGACGAGAAACGCCAATATTGCCTAACCCATGCTGCCAACGATATCGAAAGCGGCTTGTTGATACAACAAAATAACCACCTGATAGCCTCGCTCCGTGGAGTAGAGCTACTTAACAGAATAATAGAAAACCTTATAATCATATAATCAGTATGAAACAAGAACAAAAGAAGACCTTTAAGCGCACTTTCAGTGTTTGGTTTTGGAGCATCTTTGGAGTCGGAATACTCTGCGTCGTCATTGTCTTTTGGCTTATTTCCAAAGGTTGGATTGGCTACATGCCTCCTTTGGAAGACCTGCAGAACCCTAAAAACGTATACGCTTCCGAAGTCTATTCGGCTGATATGCAGGTCTTAGGCAGTTACTATAAAGGTGCCAACCGCGTCGAAGTCGAATACAAAGACATCTCCCCATATATGGTCGATGCCCTCGTCTCCACCGAAGACGTGCGTTTCTATCAGCACCCAGGCGTCGACCTCAAAGCACTCTTCCGTGCTGTCGTTCTTCTTGGCCGTGCAGGTGGTGGTAGTACCCTCACGCAGCAGTTGTCCAAGCAACTCTATTCGCCTACTGCAGGCAACATCTTCGAACGCGCTTTGCAGAAACCTATCGAATGGGTCATCGCTTCCGAGTTGGAACGACTCTATTCCAAAGAGGAGATAATCACCATGTACCTCAATCAGTTCGATTTCCTCTACAACGCCGTCGGCATCAAATCAGCTGCACAAATCTATTTCAATACCACTCCCGATAAACTCAAGATAGAAGAAGCAGCCATGTTGGTCGGCATGTGCAAGAACCCTTCGCTCTACAACCCTATCCGCCATCCCGAACGGGCTACCTCTCGACGAAACGTTGTGCTCTCGCAGATGTGCAAAAACGATTGTATCACCGTCGAACAGCGAGACTCCCTTCAGCAACTTCCTCTCGAACTGCACTATCGCTCCGTCGACCATAAACAAGGCTTAGCACCCTATTTCCGTGAGTATCTGCGTACCGTCCTTACCGCCAAAGAACCCAAGGAAAGTGACTATTCCTCTTGGAACAAAGACCAATATCAACTCGATAAAAATCAGTGGGATAACAACCCTCTCTACGGTTTCTGCAACAAGAACCGCAAAGCCGATGGCTCCAAATATGACCTCTACAACGATGGTCTCCGTATCTATACCACCATCGATTCACGTATGCAAACCTATGCCGAAGAGGCTGTCAATGAGCATATTCAATACCTCCAAGAGCAGTTCTTCAAAGAGAAACGCAAGAAATCCTATGCGCCTTTCAGCCGTAGCCTCACAACCGAAGAAATCGATGCTATCCTCAATCGGAGCATGAAACAGTCCGAACGCTACCGCACCATGAAGAATGCTGGCAAGTCCGAAAAAGAAATCAAAACGGCTTTCAATACCCCCGTCGAGATGCGTGTATTCTCCTATAAAGGCATGATTGACACCGTCTTATCCCCACTCGACTCTATCCGTTATCAGAAGTACTTCCTCCGTTGCGGATTCATGTCGATGGACCCTCACTCAGGACATGTCAAAGCCTATGTCGGTGGACCCAACTTTGCTAATTTCCAATACGATATGGTCAACAAAGGCCGTCGACAAGTCGGTTCTACCGTCAAACCATACCTCTACACCCTTGCCATGGAAGAAGGTATGTGGCCCTGCGACAAGACCGTCAACCAACCTATCACACTCAAAGATGCGAATGGCAAAGACTGGTCGCCACGAAACAGCAGTAAGAACAACATCGGTGACACCGTCACGCTCCAATGGGGTCTCTCGCAATCCAACAACTGGATTTCCGCCTACCTCATGAGCCTCTATACACCCACTTCGCTCGTCAACCTCATGCGTTCCTTCGGTATTGAAGGACAGTTAGACCCCGTCATCAGTCTCTGCTTAGGTCCGTGCGAAATATCCGTCAAAGAGATGGTCGATGCTTACACCACGTTCCCCAATAAAGGTGTTCGTGTAGAACCACTCTACGTCACCCGTATCGAAGATAACAACGGTAACATCATCGCCTCTTTCACACCGCAAATGCACGAAGTAATCAGCGAAGAGACTTCTTATAAGATGATAACCATGCTTCGCAGTGTCATCGACCACGGTACAGGTGTTCGAGTACGTTATCGCTACGGCTTACAGATGCCTATGGGTGGCAAGACGGGTACTACCCAAAACAACTCCGACGGTTGGTTCATGGGCTTCACACCTTCACTCGTCAGTGGCTGTTGGGTCGGTGGCGAAGACCGTGCTATCCACTTCGACTCCATGGCAGAAGGACAAGGTGCAAGCATGGCTCTGCCTATTTGGGCAAAGTATATGCAGAAGGTCTTGGCAGACGAGACCCTTGGCTATTCCGCTACCGAACAGTTCGATATACCCGATTGGTTCGACCCGAACGCAGGATGTAAATAAGGGATGTTCTAAAAATTGCTTTTCTAAAGTCCGATGAAACGAATAGTTTTATACATCGTTTGCGTGATTACGCTCTGCTGCTCTTCGTTGGGCTATGCCCAACTCAACACCGACCGTATCACTGCCATCGGACGAAACGCCCTTTATTTCGAGGATTATGTGCTTAGTATTCAGTATTTTAATCAAGTCATCCGCCTCAAACCTTGGTTAGCCGAACCCTATCTCTATCGCGCTATCGCCAAGATACAATTAGGCGACTACAAAGGTGCTGAATCCGATTGCAATCACGCCATCGAGAACAATCCCTTCCTCCCTGGTGCCTACTACACCCGAGGCTATGTCTACATCCATCTCGAAGAGTATAAGAAAGCCGAAGACGACTTCACCGAAGCCCTTGTCTATGCTCCCGAGAACAAGACCTACCTACTCCTCCGTGCCGATGTACGCGCGAAGACCGAGGAATACGATAATGCACTCGCCGACATCAACTATCTCCTCAAGCGTGACCCCAATGCACCTTCGCTGTTGTTCGAGAAAGGTGCTATCTGCTTGGCAAAGAACGACACCTTAGGCGCCATGGAGAACTTCTCCAAGGCCATCAAAGGCGACTCGCAGAACTCTGCCAATTGGAGTGCACGAGGACTTGTCAATATGATGCTTGGCAACGATGAAGATGCCCTATACGATCTCACGCAAGCCATCAACCTTGGCAGCCGTTGGTCGGGTGACTTCATCAACCGTGGTATCCTCTACTATCGTGCCCATAACTACCGTGAGGCACTCGCCGACTACGATAAAGCCATCAGTTACGACCCACAGAGTATGCAGTGCTACTACAACCGTGGTATCTTACGTGCCGAGTTAGGCGACCTCAACCGTGCATTAGACGACCTCAATAAAGCACTCGAACTCGACCCCTCCGAAACCGAGATTTACTATCAACGAGGCATCGTCAACCTGCATCTCAAACAATGGAAAGATGCGGTGGCGGACTTCGACAAACTCATCGATACCTACCCTTACTTCCTCCCTGCGTACTACTTGGCTGCCCAAGCCGAGAAGTCGTTAGGCAACACCAAGAGCGCATATATCTACCAAAAGAAAGCCAACGACCTCGAGGAACGAAAAGAGGAGATTCAACATGCACAGAAGTCGCCCGACATCGATGTCAAGCAAGCCGATAGCCAACCACAACGCGACCGCAAGAAAGAGTTCTCACAGTTAGCCGCACAGAACATCTCCTCCGACCAAGAAGAAGAACAAAAACCCTATCAAGATGAATCGCGCGGCAACGTGCAGAAACGCTATGCCAATGCTATCAACGAACCCAATGCCGTCCTCAGTTATTATGTCAAATACAACTCGCTTCGCCATACCAACTATACCCATCACGCCATCGATGAGTACAACCAACGGCATATCCTTCCTGCCAATCTCTTGCTTGGCGTGCAAGAGATACCGCTTACAGCCGAGTCCGTCGATGCACATTTCAACATGATTACCTCCCTCTCCGAACGCCTCGATACTGACCCTAACAATGCCGACTTGCTCTTCGCACGTGCCATCGAGTTCGCTATCGTGCAAGACTATTCGTCCGCTATCGAAGACTGCAACAAGGTCCTCATGCAGAACTCCTCCTTCGCCATTGCCTATTTCTGTCGAGCAAATTGGCGATACAATCTCCTTGAGTATAAGCGACATAACGTACAGTCCTCCGCTTCCAATAACCCGCAAGACGAATACCTCACCTCCATCAAGTTAGACTGCGAGTTCATCTTGCGTGACCTTGACCAAGTAATCATACTCTTGCCCGACTTCGCCTTTGCTTACTACAACAAAGCCAATATCCTCTGTCTGCAAAAAGACTATCGCGCTGCACTCAATTATTATACCCTCGCCATCAATGCCGATTCCGACTTCGCCGAAGCCTACTTCAACCGTGGACTCACACATATCTTCATCGATGAGATTGAAGCAGGACTCACCGACCTCAGTAAAGCAGGCGAACTCGGTATCTATCAAGCATATAACCTCATAACGCGTTTCCAATGACAATCGCAAAACGACTATATATAACCCTTCTTCTTACCTCGTTGCTTGCCGTCAATGCACAAGCACAACTGCTCTATGCCATCTCGGGCAACAACGCCGAAGACAAGTCCTATATCCTTGCCACCAATCGACTGTGCGACATCACTTTCCTCGATTCCATTCCCAATCTCTTTAAGGTCTATGGTCGCTGCAACAAAATCATCACCGAGATGGCACTCTACGACTTCGAAACCACCAATGTGCTCAAGCAAGCCGCTCTCCTACCCGACTCCATCTCCCTCCAACAAGAGTATACGTCTGAGGAATTGCAAACCATCGACAATGGTCTGCGAACCAACCTCAATCTCTCTATCGACAAAGTGGGACGAATGAAGCCCTCCTACCTCACAGAACTCTATCGTAATGAACTGTTAACCAAGTGGCTGAACTATGACCCCAACCGCAGTTCCGAAGTCTTTTTCCAAACCGTGGCTGCCACTACCTATACCCCCATCTATGCCTTAGACGATGTCGGCGAGACCCTCTATATGCTCTTCGACCGTGAGCCTTTTCAGTGGCAATGCAAAGAACTGCTATCTATCATTGAGTACCCCGAACGCGAGATTCGACTCGAAAAGAACCTCCTCGAAGCCTACAAGATGGGCCAACTCACACAAATAGCCTACGACATCCAAGCACCCGACAATCGCTCTACGCATTCCTATTCCGACTATACTGTCTATTGCCAACGAAACAAAGAATGGGTCAAACGACTCAAGACATATCTTACCGAAGGCAAAGCCTTCATCTGCCTCGATGCCGTCTACCTCGGTGGCGAGAAAGGTCTACTCGCGCAACTGCGCGCGGCTGGATATAAAGTGAAACCTGTGAACAAATAACAACTTAATATATGTGGTCTATCTATAAGAAAGAACTTCGTTACTACTTCTCAACCCCTATCGGATATATCGTCATTGGGCTCTATCTGCTCACTATCGGTTTGTTCCTTTGGGTCATCCCTGGCGAATACAATATCCCCATGTCGGGTTATGCACAAGTCGATGGTCTTTTCAGCCTCAGTCCTTGGCTTTTCCTCTTCCTTTGTCCTGCACTCAGTATGCGACTCTTCACCGAAGAGAAACAGACCGGCACGTGGCATCTCCTCAAGATGAAACCCCTACCCTTGTGGCATATCGTCTTAGGTAAGTACTTGGCTGTCTGGACTATAGTCCTGCTTGCCCAACTTCCTTGTCTCATTCATTATATCCTCGTCTACCACCTCGCTTCGCCCGTTGGGAACATCGACTCAGGCGCGTTCTATGGCTCTTTCATCGGGCTGCTTTTTCTCTCTGCTGCTTTTTGTGCCATGGGAACATTCGCCTCGTCCATTACACGAAACCAAATCATCGCCTTCATCATCGCACTCATCTTCTGCTTCTTAGCCTTCTATGGCTTCGATTGCTTGGCTATGCTTTTTGCCGACGGAAAACTCTCACTCGTCATCAAGAGCCTTGGACTCAACGAACACTACCTCTCCCTCTCGCGCGGCGTTATCGATATCCGTGACATCCTGTGGTTCCTCACCTACGCCATTCTGTTTATACTCTTATCTATCAAGAAACTACAAAAACAACAATGAAGAAAATAGGCATCTTATCCGATACACACGGACTTCTCGATGAACGTATCTTTGAACACTTCGCTCAGGTCGATGAGATATGGCATGCTGGCGACATCGGCTCGTGGGAAGTCTACCAACGCCTTTGCGCCTTCAAACCCGTCAAAGCCGTCTATGGCAACTGCGACTATGGCGATGTAAGAGATAACCTACCTGGCTACTATCGTTTCCGCACCGAACAAGTGGAAGTGGTGCTTACCCACATCGGCGGCTATCCTCGGCATTATGAACCCGCCATCGCGCGCCGACTCTATGCCAATCCACCACAACTCTTCGTCTGCGGACACTCGCATATATTGAAGGTGCAGTACGACAATTCATTACGCATGCTGTGCCTTAACCCTGGTGCTGCAGGCAAATACGGTATCCATACCTTCCAAACACTCCTGCGCCTCATTATCGACCAAGACAGCATCTACAACCTCGAAGTCATAGAACTCCAAAGACTATAACCTTGTAAATTGTAAAATTGTAAATTGTAAAATTGTAAAATTGTAAATTGTAAAATTGTAAATTGTAAAATTGTAAATTGTAAAATTGTAAATTGTAAAATTGTAAA
>CAYNMA010000044.1:0-19750 GCA_964398075.1 uncultured Bacteroides sp.
ACGGTATTCTTGTTCAGTCTACTGGACTTCACTCGCTCCGGCAGACTCAGTGCTTACGCACCGGCCTTCGCTTCACGTCTCCACAATCGTGGTATGGTGAAGAGATAGTGGACAATAGAGGTTATAGTGGACAATAGAAGGACTAGGTGTTCTAGAAGGTCTAGATCGCCCCTGCGGGGCTGTTCTAGCTGATCTAGATTTGAGAGACGGTATGCAATACCGTCTCTACAGGAGGGGCATATCTAGGCTTTATAATAAGGTATAGTAGTATAGTGGGGTGTATGAATCAAAAAGAGCCTAACGGGTGTTAGGCTCTTTCTGTAGCGGGACCCAGGATTGAACTGGGGACCTCATGATTATGAATCATGCGCTCTAACCAGCTGAGCTATCCCGCCATCAACTTATGAAAAACAACTTTCCCTGATGAGAACAACTTTCCGTGTTTGCCATTCTCGGGAAACGGCTGCAAAGGTACAACAAGTTTTTCAAACACGCAATTCTTTTGGCGTTTTTGTGCTTTTTTTCTTGTTTTATCCTACGCTGGCACCGTTAGCGACGGGGGTGGTAGGACCAGTGACTACCAGTTTGCCATCGGCATTGACGGCAGAGAGTATCATACCTTGCGACTCGATGCCCATCATCTTGCGTGGTGGGAAGTTGGCAATGAAGAGTACTTGTTTGCCGACGAGCACTTGTGGGTCGGGGTAGCTATGTGCGATGCCAGACAGGATGGTTCTGCCGCCCATGCCATCGTCGATACGGAACTGGAGCAGTTTGTCGGATTTCTTCACTTTTTGGCATTCGAGTACTGTCCCGACACGGATGTCCATCTTATCGAAGTCGTCGATAGTGGTCGGTTTCTTTATCTCAGCCGGTTGGAACAGTTTGATTTGGTTCTCTGCTTTTATCCGTGCGAGTCGGTCGAGTTGTGCTTGTATGACATCGTCTTCGATCTTCTCGAACAGGAGTTGTGGTTGGTTGAGTTGGTGTCCTGCACTGAGTAGGTTGGTGTCGCCGAGTCTATTCCATTGTACCTCCGGCAGGTTGAGCATAGTGCGCAGTTTGGCAGCGGAGAACGGCAGGAACGGTTCGAAGGCTATGCTGAGGTTGGCTGCAATCTGCAGGCTGAGATTGAGGATAGTGCCTACACGGACCATGTCGGTCTTTGCCAGTTTCCATGGTTCGGTGTCAGCCAAGTACTTGTTGCCGATGCGAGCGAGATTCATTGCCTCTTTCTGTGCTTCACGGAAGCGGAACTGGTCGAGGTTCTCTTCGAGTCGTTTCTTGACATCGCTGAACTCGTTGATGGTCTGGATGTCGTATTCATTGAACTCGGCAGCGGCGGGCACTTCGCCCTCGAAGTACTTGTGGGTCAGTACCATGGCACGGTTGATGAAGTTGCCGAAGATAGCTACTAACTCATTATTGTTGCGTGCTTGGAAGTCGCCCCAAGTGAAGTCGTTGTCCTTGGTCTCGGGTGCGTTGGCGGTCAAGACATAACGCAGTACATCTTGTTTGCCCGGGAAGTCGCGCAGGTACTCGTGCAACCATACAGCCCAGTTGCGGGAGGTGGATATCTTGTCGCCTTCGAGGTTAAGGAACTCGTTGGATGGCACATTGTCGGGTAGGATATAAGAGCCTTCGGCTTTCAGCATAGAAGGGAAGACGATGCAATGGAAGACGATGTTGTCTTTGCCGATGAAGTGGATAAGACGGGTGTCTTCGGATTTCCACCATTTCTCCCAGTTGCCGAACTTCTCGGGTTGGGCAGCACATAGTTCCTGTGTGTTGGATATATATCCGATAGGAGCATCGAACCAAACATAAAGCACTTTGCCTTCGGCACCAGGTATAGGCAATGGGATACCCCATTCGAGGTCACGGCTGACGGCACGGGGTTGGAGTCCTTGGTCTAACCACGACTTGCACTGACCGTAGACATTAGGACGCCATTCCTTGTGTTCTTCGAGAATCCATTTGCGTAGCCATTCCTCGTGTTTATCGAGAGGGAGGTACCAATGCTTGGTCTCACGTTTTACGAGAGGGCTGCCTGAGACGGCGGACTTGGGGTTGATGAGTTCGTCGGGTGAGAGGGATGAGCCACATTTCTCGCATTGGTCGCCATAGGCGCCTTGCGCATGGCAGTGGGGGCATTCGCCTACGATATATCGGTCGGCGAGGAAGGTCTTGGCTTCTTCGTCGTAGTACTGCATGGAAGTCTTGGTGATGAACTCGCCTTTGTCGTAGAGCGTCTTGAAGAAGTCGGAGGCTGTCTTACTGTGTTGTGCGGAGGTGGTACGGGAATAGATATCGAAGGAGATACCGAACTCTTCGAAGGAGTCTTTGATGAGTTTGTGATACCGGTCGACGATGTCTTGCGGAGAGACACCTTCTCGTCGTGCTTTGATAGTGATAGGTACTCCGTGTTCATCGCTACCGCCAATGAACATGACGTCTTCGCCTTTGAGGCGTAGATAACGCACATAGATGTCTGCTGGGACATACACGCCTGCTAGATGGCCGATGTGAACGGGGCCATTAGCGTAGGGTAAAGCTGATGTTACAAGTGTTCTTTTGAACTTCATAGTGTTGCATTTTGTAGATTAATTGCGGCAAAAAGTGGAAAAAACGCATAAAATTGCATAGTTTTCACGAAATATTTGCTCAGTTCAATCTTTTGTCCTACTTTTGTATTCTGAAATTTTGTGCAAAGGTAGCACAAGTTATTCAAACATGCAAGGAAAAGTAGTTATCATGAAAGATATTATCATGAAAGAGAGATTATACATAGTTATCGGTTTATTGCTTTGCTGTAGTGTGATGGCAACGGCTCAGGTGAAGAACTATATCTCGGTATGGGGGGATATAGGGGAGGCATCCTTATTGAGTAAGTTGGACAATATGCCATCGAATGCGAGTCTCGGTGTAGGCGGAGGTTTGGGTGTAGGCTATGAGTTGAAGAAGGACCATTTCTTGTTCACGGTGGGTGTGGGTGCTAACATCTCACACTCGGCGTTTGACTTGAGTGGCGGTGAGTCGACCTTTGATGCAGTAGATACGGAGGGTGATGCGTTGCAGTTTATCATCTCTACGAATGAGCGTAAGGATTACTATACGAACTATGCCGTACAGGTGCCGGTGATGATGGGTGGCGAGTTCGGTCGTTTCTATTTCTTGGTAGGTGCTAAGTTTGACCTGAGTGCGATGTGTAAGACGAATGTGAAGGCAATGGTCCGCACTATTGGTGACTATACGAATACGCTTGGGTTCATTGACCAGTTTACGAACATGCCGGAGCACGGATTCTATGAGAATGCTCCATTTGAGACTAAGACGGGTGAGATCAACTTCAATCCGAATGCGATAGCGTCGGTGGAGATTGGTTGGCGTCTGGGCTTGGTGGCTAAGGGTACGGGTTATGATGTGCCGAAGCCTAAGACTATCTATCGTTTGTCGTTGTTTGCTGACTATGGTCTGATTGACTTGCATCGTCGTGGAAACAAAGAGTTCTTCACTTGGACGGATGCGGTGATAGATCAAGACTGTTTGAACTATATCGGTATGAACGATGTGTTATCGACCACTCGTGCACCGAGATCGGTTAATAACTTGCAAGTGGGCGTTAAGTTCACTGTTCTCTTCCAACTTCCAGAGCGCAAGCACTGCGTTATCTGTAAGGATGGATATCGAGGGATATATAAGAGATATTAGGATTGGACAATTGAGTAATTGACAAGGCTTGAATTTAGCAAGTAAATGCGACATCATGCCTTTTGTCTATAAAAGCACTCGTGAGATGTCTTGGACTCCAATCTTTCTCTTGTCCTGTTGTTTTTTTACTATTGCCAAATCAATCCATTGGCATTTTCTATAGCCCTATTTTATTGTGAAATGACCTATAGATCTGAAATGTCTATTTGTGTTATGTGGTAAAATTACATAACGGCAAAGGAAAGCTGGTACTTGCCAGGGCAACCGCATCAAAAAGTCATAAACGGACGACTGCGTCGTATTGACATCAATTAAATATAAAGCATTGACTATTAAAATAGTTGATTTTGAGAGACGGTATACAATACCTTCTCTACTGTACGATACTGCGGACGAGGGCGTCCGCGTCCCCAGCAAGGTCACTATCATTGGCTATGATAACTCAATTAATAATCGGCTATTTTGATGCGGTTGCTCTTGGTACTTGCTGAGGAAACAGTCTCCAACGAACGTAAGCCAAACAAAAAGGCGGCAAGGTAATGACCTTGCCGCCTTTTTGATAAGCCTTTCGGCAACTTATCTCTTAGCTAATGCAGCAGCTGCCTTTTTCTCTTTGTGCTTAGCGATAGCCTCTTGCAGGTCGTAAGCCAAAGGAACGGCGATGAACAGGGTAGAGTAAGTACCGATAATCACACCCAACATCAATGCGAATACGAAGCCACGGATTGTCTCACCACCGAATACGAAGATGGCCAACAATACGACGAACGTTGACATAGATGTCGAGAACGTGCGGCTCAACGTAGCGTTCAATGCCTCATTGATCTTGCTGCGGCGGTCACGTTTTGGATACAAGGTGTTGTATTCACGGATACGGTCGAACACAACCACAGTATCGTTGATAGAGTAACCGATGACTGTTAATATGGCCGCAATAAACGATTGGTCGATCTCCATGGAGAATGGCATTATCTTCCACAGCAGTGCATACATACCCAAGATGATGATGGTATCGTGTGCCAAACCGAGCAATGCGCCGATAGAGAACGAGAAGTTGCGGAATCGGATGAAGATATATAATGCGATAATGAACAGCGCAATGATGATAGACCAAACAGCCGATGTCTTGATGTCGTCAGCAACGGAAGGTCCGACCTTCTGACTCTGCATGATACCGATAGTGTCGTCTACCTGTGTTGAGAGGAAACGCTCAGGTGTTACATCATCAGCTAAGAACGGCTTGCAGCCTTCGTAGAGCATGTTCTCAATAGTGGCTTCAAACTCGTCATCGTCGTTATGAATACCGAAGTTGGTTGAAACACGAATCTGGTCTTCACTACCGATGGTGATGACATTCAATGAATAGGTCTCGTTCTCGTTTAACTGAGCCTCGAACACCTTATCCAACGATTCTTTCACGTCTTGTGTGTTGACTGGTTGGGCAAAACGGATGATGTAGTTACGTCCACCTGAGAAGTCGATACCGAAGTTCAACTCACTCTGCAAAGCACCAGGGATAAGTCCTAAGATACTAAATATAATAAGTGTACCCGAGATGCCATAGCCCCAGAAACGCTTGCCAATGAAGTTGATATTCAAGCCACGGAACCAGTTCTTTGTGATAGCTGTGGTGAAAGGTAATTCTTTAGCATCTTTGCGCTCTGCATAACGCTCCAGCAACAGACGGCTAATGAACACGGCTGTCAAGAACGATGAGACGATACCAATCATCAAGGTAACGGCGAAACCACGGATAGGTCCTGTACCGAATACTGCCAATACGACACCGGTTAAGAACGTGGTGACGTTCGAGTCAATGATGGCAGAGATAGCGTTTGAGAAACCATCTTGTATAGCTTTCTTCATCAGTTTGCCGGCAGCCATTTCCTCACGGATACGCTCGTAGATAAGCACGTTGGCGTCGACCGCCATACCCATGGTAAGTACGATACCTGCGATACCTGACAAGGTCAAGACAGCCTTGAACGATGCCAATATACCGAGCAACAGGAAGACGTTGCACAGCAATGCGATATCGGCAATCAAACCAGGGATTAGACCATAGTAGAATATCATATAGAGGAGCACAAGGCAGAAGGCGATGATGAAACTGATGAAGCCATCGTGAATAGCCTTTTGACCAAGTGAAGGTCCAACCACATCCTCTTGGATAATCTTTGCAGGTGCAGGCATCTTACCTGACTTCAGTGTGTTAGCCAAGTCCTTTGCCTCTTCTACTGTGAAGTTACCTGTGATCTGTGAGTTACCGCCAGTGATTTCGTTTTGTACGGTTGGGAAGGAATATACATAACCATCCAATACGATAGCGATTGATTTGCCGATATTCTCTTTTGTGATACGCGCCCATGCCTTTGAACCTTCTGCGTTCATCGACATCGATACGTTAGCGTAAGCACTTGTTTGTCCGAAGTCGGCGCGAGCATCGGTGATGACACTACCATCGAGAGAAGGACGACCATCACGTGTCACTTTCTTCAAGGCGATGAGTTGGAAAGCAGTACCTTCGTCGTTGATAGCCTTAACGGTCCAGCACAGTTTCAAGTCGCGTGGCAATATCTTCTTAGCCTCAGCTGAGGATAACATTGCATTGACGTCGGCGGTATCGGTGTAGAGCACAGTACCCACGATAGGTCCACGGGCAGCACGACCGGAGTTGTCTACATAAGGATTGAGTTTGGCGAATAGCGGGTTGGCTTTCTTATATTCCTCGATAGCCTTCTCATTGTCAGCCTCTTCTACTTCGGTAGTAGTTGTTTGCTCGAGCAGACTGTCTAACTCGTTGTTGCTCTCTTCTGCTTTGGGCTCTTCTGTCACTTCGCCAAGGTCTTCTTTGCCTTCGTTCTCGGCGGTAGCAACTTCTGTAGCGGCATTGTGTTGTGCAATCTCACTATTGAGTTGCATCAGCTGAGGCAGTATCTCGCTCAGTTCGTAGGTCTCCCAAAACTCGAGGTTGGCAGTACCTTGCAGCAACTTACGCACACGCTCAGGTTCTTTGATACCAGGCAACTCAATAAGGATACGACCCTCTTGCTCAAGGCGTTGGATGTTTGGTTGTACCACGCCGAAACGGTCGATACGAGTACGCAACACATTGAAAGAGTTGCTGATAGCATCGTTCACTTCCTCTTTGAGCACTTTAGCAACCTCATCGTTGGTTGAACTTGAAGTCACCTTATCCTTCAACTCATAAGTAGAGAATACAGCAGATAGTTGTGCTCCTGGGTCAACCTCGTTGAAGGCAGCGATAAACAAGTCAACGAAGTCCGTTGAGCTGTTCTTCTGACGCTCTTGTGCGAGAGCCAAAGCCTTCACGAATGTAGGTGATTCATTGTACCCTGATAATGCTTTGAGAATGTCTGGTACCGACACCTCCATTGTTACGTTCATACCGCCTTTCAAGTCGAGACCTAAGTTAATCTCTTTCTCGCGGCACTCTTTCAGCGTGTAGCCCAGCCATACCTTCTTGCTCAATAATGAGTCAAGATATTGGTATTCCATGTTCTTGTCTCCATTTGCTTGAGCAGCAGCCATACGGTTGTAATGAGTTGTTACACAAGTAAATGACAGATAGAAAGCGCATACCAATGCAAGGCACACCGCCAAGATTCTGACAAGTCCTTTGTTTTGCATAGTCTTTATTTTTGATAATTAATATTCCGTTTTCTATAGGTCTCTTCCTCGTTTGAGGGAGCGCACACAAATAGTCCGCAAAGATAGTGTTTTTTTCTACAATATGAAAATCTACCCCTTATTTTTCTGCAAAAACGCATATATTCGCCTAATTATTCGTGCAAAAGAGCCCTTTTGGATGTCTTTTCTGCTATCAACTGCGCAATTATCAACTGTCAATTGTCCAATTACTTCGTTTGTTTCTTTTGTTTCTCGTGAGTGCATCGGGCAGGATTCACTGCCACACAGTGGCAAGGAACAAGCACATAAAAAAAGACTACCTTAATCAGATAGTCTTTCTCGAGTTGCGGAGGGCGGGATCGAACCACCGACCTTCAGGTTATGAGCCTGACGAGCTACCGCTGCTCTACTCCGCGATATTCTTTCCATTAGTGGAAATCGGCTGCAAAGGTACGACAACTATTTTATATATGCAACACTTTGTGCGATAAAAATTCTTGCGGGATGTTCTAAAAATTCCACGTTTCGTTATTTTGTTACCACTTGGGATGTTTCTCCACTTTTTGAGTGCTTTGCGGTTTTTATTTGTATCTGCTTGACTTTCACTCAGTCACAATGCTCGCATTGCTCCTTCGTTCAAGCCAACCATCTACTAAATAAAATTCCACAAATCATCTCAAAAGTAATTTTTAGAACATCCCTTGCCCGTAAAATAATGCCAATGAAGATGCTATCCCACCGTTCCTTCGAGGCTTACTTGGAGCAGTTTCTGTGCTTCGACAGCGAATTCCATCGGCAACTTATCCATCACCTCTTTGGCATAGCCATTGATGATCAGTCCCACTGCGTCCTCGAGACCAATGCCTCGCTGTTGGCAATAGAACAACTGGTCCTCATTGATCTTGCTGGTTGTTGCCTCGTGCTCTACGATAGCCGTCGGGTTACCAATCTGCATATCCGGGAAAGTGTGCGCTCCACACTTGTCGCCCAACAACAACGAGTCGCACTGGCTGAAATTACGCGCATGGTCAGCTTTTGCCACCACCTTCACGAGTCCACGGTAGGAGTTCTGGCTATGTCCGGCGCTGATACCCTTACTGATAATCCTCGACCGAGTGTTCTTTCCGAGGTGAATCATCTTCGTTCCCGTATCGGCTTGCTGATAGTTATTGGTGACCGCCACCGAATAGAACTCCGCACTCGAGTTATCTCCCTTTAAGATACAACTCGGATACTTCCACGTGATGGCACTTCCGGTCTCGACCTGTGTCCAACTCAGATGGGCATTCTCGTAGGTGATTCCTCGTTTCGTGACGAAGTTATAGATACCACCTTTGCCGTCCTTGTCGCCTGGATACCAGTTCTGCACGGTGGAATACTTCACCTCTGCATCCTTTCGTACAACAATCTCCACAATAGCTGCGTGCAACTGGTTCTCGTCGCGCATAGGAGCCGTGCAACCCTCAAGATAACTGAGGTATGCTCCCTCGTCGGCAATCAGCAGTGTCCGCTCGAACTGACCCGTGTTCCCCGCATTGATGCGGAAATAGGTACTCAACTCCATTGGGCAACGCACGCCCTTCGGTATATAGACAAACGACCCGTCGGAGAACACTGCCGAGTTCAGTGCCGCATAGAAATTGTCGGAATAAGGCACCACCGACCCCAGATACTCCTTCACCAGGTCCTCGTGTTCGCGCACGGCTTCGGATATAGAACAGAATATGATACCTTTCTCTGCCAGTGTCTCACGGAAAGTGGTCTTGACCGACACGGAGTCCATCACGGCATCCACCGCCATGTTTCCCGACAGAGCAGCCCGTTCCTCGAGTGGGATTCCCAACTTATCGAAGGTCTTCATAATCTCTGGGTCGATCTCTTTCTTATCCTCTGTGGCATGTGCTTTTGGCGCAGCATAGTAGGATATGGCTTGAAAATCGATCTCAGGTATGTCGAGATGCGCCCATGTCGGCACTTTCATGGTTAGCCATTTGCGATAAGCCTTCAGACGGAACTCGAGTAACCACTCGGGCTCGCCCTTCTTGGCTGAGATGGTGCGTATCACTTCTTCGTTCAACCCACGCGACAAGATATCGGTCTCCACCTTGGTCGTGAAGCCGTATTTATAGTCTTGTTGGGTGATATCTTCTATTATATCAGACATTGTTTTGCTCTGTTATAAAGGCAGTTACCTACTCGTCCATATCAAATGGCAGTTGTGGTGACTGTGCAATCTCTTTTCGTATCCGCTCATCGACGGCTGGCGTCAGTTTCTTTTCGCCCACACGATAGTAATATACAATACCATAGTTCTGACAGTGGCACATCTTCTCGTAGGGCAACATGTTCTTATAGTGCTCTTCTACCTCGTTCCATATCTGCACGATCAGGTCATCGGCCTGCTTACGCAACTCCTCTACATCCTCAAAAGCACGGTTGGCTATCTTGCGATGCATGGATTGAGTCACTTGCTTATCCTTGAATATCTCGTAGTGTACCTGTACCTTACTGATGGTCGGGTTGTAGATAGGAAAGCCTCCTTGCTGGATGCGTTGCTGCTCACCGTCGATGATGTTCTTGCCCCAAACCAGCAGGTCTTCCTCGCTCGAGAGGTCCGGCACGATATGGCTATTCGGGTTCAAGTGGTACAACTCCTTCTGTTCTCTCTTGATGTCACCGCGTATCACTGCCAAGTTCAGCACTTGAATAAAGTGACTGATGTACATCCTTGCGTTCTGCACAATATGCCGATACTGCTTGTTGGCGGACACCTTCGTCTGGAAGTTCTGGTGATATTGCTCCACCTTGTTCTCATAACCCGCCAGAAAACGCTCTGCCTCGTTCTTTGTCTTGTAGGAAAGCACTTGTTCTGTGAAATCCTCTTCGCTCGCTCTCTCTAAGGCGATGCGTAATGCGTTCAAGCGTGATTGGTCAGTGTTCGGTAATCGGCGGTATGGCATAGCGATATAGTCTTTAGTCTTTTCGTGTAATCAAACTCAGTGCGAGGTCTTTCAGTGGCTGCATCTTCGCCTCGTCTAACGGAATCCTGTTCAGACATTCCAATGCCTCATGGGTGTATGATGCCACAGCCTCCTCGCATATCTGCTTCACACCCAACTCATTATACAGTCCCGTCACGGCGGCAATCTTCTCCTCCTTGGGCAGTCGTTGCTGCTGCATCAGGCCAACGAGCCGTACTCTTTGCTCTGTTGATGCCTGCTTGCAGGCCGATATATAGGCAAAAGTCTTCTTCCCCTCGAGGATATCGCCGCCAATGGCTTTGCCAAATGTCGCAGGGTCGCCGTATACATCGAGCAGGTCGTCCTGTATCTGGAACGCCAAACCCACGTTCACTCCGTAGTCGTATAGGTCTCTCTGCGCCGTCTCGTCGGCACCGGCAAGGATAGCCCCAAGTTGCAATGCCGTACCAATCAGCACCGATGTCTTCAGCCGTATCATCTCTATATACTCCTCTTCGGTCACCACCTCCTGCGTCTCGTAGTCGCTATCGAGTTGCTGCCCCTCGCACACCTCCGTCGCCATCTTGTTGAACGCAACGAGTATCTCGGGCACGAGCGCCTTCGGCAAACGCCCAATCTGCTTATACGCTTCAATCAGCATCTGGTCACCCGACAGAATAGCCGTGTTATCGTCCCACTGCACATGCACCGTCGGCTTGCCTCTACGCATCGGAGCGTTGTCCATCACGTCGTCGTGCAAGAGGGTGAAGTTGTGGAATATCTCAATCGCCAGCGCTGCCGGAACAGCCTCTCGTGGCTCCTTGCCGAACACCGATGCACCGAGCAACACCAACAACGGACGAAGACGCTTGCCGCCTGACGATAATGCGTAGGCAATAGGTTCGTACAATCCCTTAGGGTCTTTGCTCCAATCGAGTGCTGTGAGTGCCTCGTCAACGAGGATAGAGAGGTTACTGTTCATGATGATTATGCGCTAAAAATGGTCTTCTATGATGTCCGAAAGCACGTCTGCTATCGCCAATCCGGCGGCACGCACCTGCTGAGGTATGAAACTTGTGGCGGTCATGCCTGGCGTTGTATTGATCTCCAAGAGGTTGATCTTCCACCCTTCGGTGAGGATGTAGTCGACACGGATGATACCTTGGCAGCCCAATATGTCGTATATATGCAGCGTCAGTTGCTGCACTGCATCGCGCACCTCGTCGGGTATACGAGCCGGAGTAATCTCGCTCACCTCCCCATTGTACTTCGCCGCATAGTCGAAGAACTCGTTCTTGCTGACCACCTCCGTGATAGGGAACGCCACGGCCTTACTCTTTGTCTTATACACGCCGCAGGTTATCTCCACGCCCTTCATGAATGCCTCGAGGATAACCTCGTCGCCTTCCCTGAACGCACGCTCGATAGCCGGCTGTATCTCCCCCGTTGTCTTCACCTTTGTACAGCCGAAACTGCTGCCGCCCACGTTACTCTTTATGAAACACGGCAACCCAATCTGGCTCACTACCTCGGCATCCGTCACTGTCTCGCCCTTGCGAAGCAATATCGACGGCGAGATGTTGATACCGAAATCCTGTAGATAATGGTTGCATGTGTACTTGTTAAACGTCATTGCTGCCGCCAACACACCGCAACAAGAGTAG
The DNA here is from genome assembly GCA_964398075.1 of uncultured Bacteroides sp. Classification (GTDB taxonomy): domain Bacteria; phylum Bacteroidota; class Bacteroidia; order Bacteroidales; family Paludibacteraceae; genus Colicola. The sequence continues at coordinate 11,987 of CAYNMA010000044.1, forward strand.
GGCAATCCTATCATATCGAAGTATCCTTGTAGGCGCCCGTTCTCACCTGGCGTGCCATGAATAGTGATATAAGCAAAGTCAAATCCCTGATGTTCACCCTGATAGGTATACGAGAAATCGTTCTTATCCACCGCCACGCACCCTGCTGCCTTGGGGTCATCTAACACGATATGCTCGTGGTCAACGGGCCATGCCAACCACTCCGACCCACGAAGGGTCACGATGATAGGCGCATACTTACCCTTATCCAAGAACGAATATATGCCTTGAGCGCTCCTCAGAGACACCTCTGCTTCCGACGAGTCACCGCCGCAAACGATTGCTATTCTGCGTTTCATATTGTCTTTATGCTAATTACCTTAAGTTACAAATACGGCTGCAAAGATACTTCTTTTCGGCGATATACCCAAATACTAAAATAAATCTCCTAAAATTCTCCCATTTCTCAACCGCCAATCAGCCGCAAATCTCGGGCGTATAACCAGACCACATCCCTACCATTACCCTAGCATGTGACACTTTCATAAGACTCTTGTAAGACTTCCGCCTTGATTTTCAGTCACTTACACCTGCCTTATTTTGCCGTAACTCAATACCGATTCCCCACGCCTCACTATGTTAGATATTACGAATGGTTTTTGACCTATTTTTTATATTTTTTTGACTCCGTAGTTTGTACCAACACGCCGCAGGCGTCCATCGTCACGATGCTATGAATACAGTGACGACATGTCCTCGCGTCGTTCGAGCCGCAAGGCTCGTTGGACTATACTCGGCAATTGTAAATTGTAAATTGTCCAATTGTCCAATAGATTCCTTGCCGCAAAATGGCAATAATTTTCACCCATTTTCATAAAAATCTCTCTTTTAACCGCAAAAATCTCTAAATTATATAAGTTTGGTACAAAGTTTGTTGTTTCATTTGTGTGTTTGTTACACACTAACTATGTGCGGTTTACAAACCAAGAAAAGAACTAATTCATAATTTTAAAACATAAAGTACTATGTTGAAGAACGAAAAAATTTCTATTCTGTTGTGCGAAGATGATCTAAACTTCGGCATGCTGTTAAACGACTACTTGCTCAGCAAGGGTTACAATGTTGATCTCGCTCAAGATGGCGACGATGGTTGGGTTAAGTTCTCTCATTCTAAGTATGACCTCTGCATCTTTGATGTCATGATGCCGCTCAAGAATGGTTTCGAACTCGCTAAGGAAATCCGTGAATCCGGTTCCGATGTACCTATCCTCTTCCTTACCGCTCGCACCTCGAAAGAGGACATCCTCGAGGGATACCGTGTAGGTGGCGACGACTACATGACTAAACCTTGCAGCATGGAAATCCTCATGTACAAGATCGAGTCTATCATGCGTCGTATCTACAAGCGTGACCTCGACAACTGCACCAACTTCCGCCTTGGTCGTTTTGTCTACAATGCAAGCCGTCAGGCTCTCTTCGATGGTGATGTTAAAAAACACCTCTCTTCACGCGAGAACGAGTTGCTCCTCCTCCTCTGCCAACATGCTGGCGAGTGCGTTGAGCGTAGTTACATCCTCAAATCTATCTGGCTTACCGATAACTACTTCGCTGGCCGTTCTTTGAGCGTCTACATCAACCATGTTCGTAAACTCTTGGCTCCTGAACCTTCCGTTAAGGTGATGAGTGTTCACGGTAAAGGTTACAAAATCGTTATCGCCGAGGATTAAGAACATCCCCTATGAATAGGCATCTACTGGCTCCCTCCCTCCTCTCTGCAGACTTTGGTCGCTTAGCCGAGGAAGTCGAGATGATCAATCGAAGTAAAGCCGATTGGTTACATGTAGATGTAATGGACGGGGTATTCGTACCCAACATCTCGTTTGGCTTTCCTATCATGGAAACGCTCAAACACTATGCACAGAAACCTCTGGATGTACATCTCATGATTGTACATCCAGAGTGTTATGTGGATAGGTTCGCCGATGCAGGAGCCGCCTCTATCTGCTTCCACCTCGAAGCCGTCAACGACCCCAGGCCTATCCTGCAACAGATACGCAACAAAGGCTGCAAGACCGCCCTTGCTATCAATCCCGACATTCCCGTCGAGAATCTCTTCCCTTACTTAGCCGATGTCGATATGGTTCTCCTCATGTCCGTCTTTGCCGGATATGGTGGACAACGCTTTATCGACGAGACTTGGACTCGCCTACAGACCCTCCGACAAGAGATGCAGCGCCAACAAGTATCACCCCTCGTCGAGATTGACGGTGGCGTGAATTGTGACAACGCCCCACGGCTCTATAACGAAGGGGCCGATGTCTTAGTGGCTGGCAGTTCCGTCTTCAAAGCAAATAACCCTGAACAGGCTATACTGGCACTCAAAGGGATAGACTAAAGAGCGATGTACCGCTTTCCGCAAATAGCGTTCGCATCTCTGCTCCTACCTGTTATTGCCGGCATCGCTATTGGCTATTCCGTTGCACCCATCAACCTCCTCTCTGCGCTGATAATCCTCAGCGTTGCCCTTATCCTCTTCATCGTCGGACTCACTCTCTGCCGACCGCCTTACAAGCGCTACACCCTCTTAGCCGCCCTGATGGTGGTATTCTTTCTGATCAGTTGGATGCAGACCTCCCGCACCGTTGCTTCTACCCATTTCCCTTATTACGAAGACGAACGAACCTATCAGATTCAAGTCTCTTCGCAGCCCGAGGAGAACAAGAACACCATGCGTTTCGAGGCTGCTGTCATGGCAGCCGTAGACAGCGCTTCCTTAATCCCCATCGACAAGTCGATCTTTGTCTCAATAGCCAAAGACTCTCTATCGGAAACGCTCCAACGAGGAGATGTCTTATTGGTGCACACCTCCGTTGTCAATCCCAACAAAGGCAACCCTTGCGAGTTCGACTACGACGACTACCTCCGCCAGCATGGCTTATGTGGTACTGCGTATGTCTGGTCCAATTCATGGGAACGCCTTGAGCACCGACCTATTCGTTCCCTGCGTGCCTATGCCGAGGACTGTCAGCACCGACTCAGTCAGTACTTCCTCAACACCGGTATCCGTGGCGATGAATGGGGGGTGATATGTGCCTTGACCATTGGTAATCGTGATGGACTCGATACGGAGATGCGGCAACACTACTCGGCTGCTGGGGCTATGCATGTCTTAGCAGTCAGTGGTCTGCATGTGGGTATCGTCTATGGCGCTCTCTTGTTCTTGCTCACCGGCTTTGGTTTCTACCCTGTGCAGTACGAACAGAAAGGTAGGCGTCTGGCAAACACTATCTTCCTTGTCGTTGCTCTTTGGGCGTATGCCTTCCTTACGGGTCTATCGGCGTCCGTCATGCGTTCGGCTCTGATGTTCTCGTTGCTCACCATCGGCCGTAGTCTGGAACGAGACACAAGCACCCTCAACACCATTGCTGCCTCTGCCACTATCATACTCCTCCTCCATCCCCTCATGCTCTTTAGCGTCAGTTTCGTCTTGAGTTACTCGGCTGTTGTATCGATTGTAATTCTTCAACCCCATCTGCAAGACCTCTTGCATCTACGCAATTTCATTTCACGATGGATATGGGGGCTTATCACGGTCTCTACGGCTGCACAGTTGGGCACCATGCCTTGGACCATCTATTGGTTTTCCCAAACCAGCAACTGGTTCATCCTCACCAACATTATAGTAGTACCTGCGGCAAGTCTCATCCTCTATGCCGCCCTTGCGGTTCTACTCACTGCCCCCATACCTGTCATCTCGGCTTTCATGGCCAAAATACTGTATGCATTGACTTGGCTCCTCAATCACTATGTCGAATGGGTAGATTCTTTGCCTTTCTCCACCAGCCATATCTCCTTCTCCTTGCCGATGCTCTGTTGTTGTTGCGCCTGCGTGGTATGTGTCACCTTGGCTTTTGTCTACCGCAACCGCTATTGGGTACTGACAGCCTTGCTTTGCATCGTTGCTATCCTCGCCTGCGATATCTACCGCCAACAGACGATAAAGAAGCAAGACGAACTCATCGTCTATAATGTCTATAACGCCAACCTCCTTGTGCACCAAGAAGGAAACACCCTCACTATCCTTACCGACGATACTACTTCCGCCATGGGTTTGACTCAAAACCTCCGACATCAACGTTGTATCCGGCAAGTCGATATGATAGACCTCTCGTCGTACCCAATCTATGCCTTCCGGTATGCCGACAAGGACTATGTCTTAGTGCGTGACTCGGTGTTTGAGGGGTATCAGTTGTCTGTACCCGAGACAACCGACTATCTCCTCTTGGGCGACATTGGTCGTGTAGGGGCTGAGCGGATTCTGCATCAGTTCAACACCCACGAACTGATACTCATGCCCACTCTTCGTCGTTGGAAAGCACAGCAACTCGTTACCCTCTCCAACGAAGCCGCTATCCCTGTCCACGATATCCGCCGCCATGCCCTTATTATCCCCGCCCGAGAGTAACCTCTTGGAGCATGAAGAATAATTGTCTATCTTTGCACAGATGTTAGATAAAGCAATGGAACATACTATTTACTCCCTGCGTGAGTTATGCAGTTTCGTCTATGAAGCAGTGGATACGCTATGCCCTGAGGACTGTTGGGTGCGTGCCGAGATAAGCAGTCTCTCGGTAAAGAACGGACACTGTTATATGGAGTTGATTGAGAAAGAGGAGCATGGAGGTCTCTTAGCGGCTAAGATGCGTGCCACTTGTTGGGCTAATGTCTATTCGATGTTGTCCTCTTACTTCATCTCCGAGACTGGACAGTCCTTGCAAGCCGGTATGCAGGTCCTCTTGTGTGGTAATGTCTCTTTCCACGCTGTCTATGGACTGAGTTTCCAAGTAACCGGTATCGACCCTTCTTACACCTTAGGGGATATTGCTCGTCAGCGACAAGAGACCATCGACCGTCTGCAGCGTGATGGGGTAATGGATATGCAGAAAACCTTACCCTTGCCTTCCCTCTTGCAGCATATAGCCGTCATCTCCTCTGCCGATGCTGCGGGTTATGAGGACTTCTGCAATCAGTTGCAGCACAACGCTGCCCACTTCTACTACCATACGGAACTCTTCCCTGCTGCCGTACAAGGTGACCGTGCCGAGAAGTCTATCATCGATGCCCTTACGGCTATCTTTGAACGCCGAACGGAGTTCCAAGCCGTGGTTATCATACGAGGCGGTGGTGCTACTACCGACCTCAAGTGTTTCGATAGTTACAACCTTGCCTTCTACTGTGCTCAGTTCCCTTTGCCTATCATTGCAGGTATCGGGCACCAACGAGATGTATCGGTTGTGGATATGGTTGCCCATACGAGTGTCAAGACCCCTACTGCCGCTGCCGAGTTCTTTATCAACCATACTTTGGAACAGCAAGAACGGTTGAATAACCTGCGCCAACGCCTGCAGGTGGTATGCCTGCAACCTATCATGCAGGAACGCCAGACCCTATTACGCCTGCAGATGCGTATCCGCCAAGCCATGGTGCAGATGCTTACGGAACGCCGTACACACCTGCAGTTGCTGCAGAAAAGCATTGTCCTCCACTCGCCCGAACGACTCTACAAGATGGGTTATTCGCTTACTACCTGCAAGGGAAAGCCTGTACATAGTGTATCCGACCTGAAGGCAGGCGATGAGCTCATCACCGAGTTGGTTGATGGCAAGGTAGCATCAATAGTAAAGGGATAAGAGAATAAATGAAGCCGAAGCAGCCACATAAGTATGTCTTTACTCGCCGTCAACTGATTGGTGCCGTACTCTTTGGCTGCATCATGGTGATAATCATTGTCCTAAGTGTCTACCTCCACCGTATAAAGACGGAGCAGAACCTGGAAGAGACCGAACTGGAGATAGTGCAGTCGAAGGCTGAGGCTATTGAGAGCCGCCTGCAGCAGATGGGGCAGTATGATAATTCCTATAAGAAATACGAGAAGCCTGCCTTGCAGATGTCTATCTTTGACCCCAACACTGCCGATAGTACCACTCTGCTCAGTGAGGGCATACCCCATTGGATGGTGCGTATGATGCTGAACTACCGCCGTAAGGGTGGGGTATATAAGACCGTGGAGGACCTAAAGAAGATTCCGCACATATCCGATTCTCTCTATGCGCAGATTGCACCTTATGTGCAGATTGATACCCTCTTGTTTACAAACGACACTATCCCCCATCATGCTTTTGCACAACAGTGGCAACAGAAAAAAGATACGGTCTTGGAACTCAATGCTTGCGACACGGCCTCGCTGAAACTCCTTCGGGGCATAGGTACTTACACCGCCGTGCAGATAGTGCGTTATCGGCAAAAGTTAGGGGGTTATGTATCGGTAGAGCAACTGCGTGAGATAGAAGGCATAGAACCCTCTTTATTGGATTCCTTGTATGGGCATCTTACGGTATGCGTCGATTCTGTCCGTCCTATACCCGTGAACCATAGTAGGTTAGAGAGACTGCAGCGCCATCCTTATATCACTTTCACGCAGGCACAAGCCATGTACAATCTCCGTCGTGACCTTGTTCACCTCAATAGCATCGACGACCTCAAATCCTTAGATGCCTTCACCGAATCCGACCTCCTCCGCCTCACCCCATACCTCTCTTTTGAAGACTAAAGGGGTATTACTAAGTTATCTGTAGTTACTCAGAATAGAAACAATACCCATCGTAGGGTTTGTTGTTGTCTTTGCGAGACCAAAGCAAAGTATTCGTGGAATCGTAAGCGCATAGAAGTTGGTAAGAACCGCCGCCATCTATCAAAGTCATATTTTGTGGTATAAGACCATACTCTGACCCGAACCTCTCGTAGGTGGTATGGGCATATAGCATTCTGTAACCGTCCTCCTCTTTGACATATACACCATATACAAACTCATGATAGATCTCCTGTCTAGTATCCGTTAGAGTGTTTATTGCTTGCAACTGCAGGTAATAATCGATGGGATAAGAAAAGTAATAGTCATTTAGGTATAGAGTGGCTTTATCGCCTATTTTCATTCCAAAGTCATAGAGTAATACCTCTTTATTGTCTTTATATAGGTATATTTTCTGTTCGGAAATATCTTCTCGGAGTAAGGCATATAGTTGCCAATCGGTCTTGCTCTCAGAATAGGTAAGCATTACTTTCTTGTAGGTGACACCCTTTATAGTGGAGTCGCCTTATATGGATTGAATAGAGGTCTTGTATGTAACAGATTCAATTTCTGGAGTGGAGGCTGATGTGTAGAGCACGTTCCATTGGGAACCCTCATCCAATATAGGACGATAGTTATCTAACCCAGGGTCATCATGCGTCCCGCACGCACTCAGTAGCAACCCACATTCCACCAAACAAGGTAATAAACTGAATAAATTGTGTTTCATAGGTTTGGCGTATTCTTATTGTATTAATGTGTAAGTTAGGATCTGAAAACCATCATTGAGATTATCAACAGATGAAGCTGTAGATGGCATTGATGTTTCTCCTGATTCTCTTTCTATTGGACCTTCAGCATTGACATTGAATAACTTAAGATTATAATATCCATCGCATATACCATTCCAACCATAGCAACAATGCACCAATTGCCTTTTTTGAATATCGGAACCTATTAAAGATGTCCCATTACTACTGATGCGATATTTTGTGAAAGGCAAACAAACTCATATCCTATTATGCAAAGGTGTATAGGAATCAAGTGTTTATATCCTTTGCTTCGAACGAGCCAACCATAAAGGTACTCATGTTTATTTCAAATTATTGGTGTCCGGTAAACTTCCGAATCCAACAAAAAAGCTCTCTTATCCTCAG
>CAYNMA010000045.1:0-19160 GCA_964398075.1 uncultured Bacteroides sp.
TGGTACAATCGAGCCTAGCGGCTCGGACGACACGAGGGCGTGTCGTCTCCACAATCGTGGCATACCTAAACAAGTCTTGCGACTTGAAGCGGACGAGGCGTCCGCTTGGCTCGTTTTTTCTGCTTTTTTGAGTTTTTTTGGTGGGGAGAAAGCCTTATGAAAGTGGCTTGAGGGAGGCACAATGGACAATGTATCTACCGTGTATCTACCGTATATGTACTGTATTTGTTTCGTCATAGGCCGCAGACAAGTAGGGGGCGGAGTCGAGAGGGGAAGCCTACCCCCTGCACACTTCCTGAAGGGATGGGGGAGAGAAAGAGCCTACCCCCTGCACACTTCCTGAAGGGATGGGGGAAAGTGGTCGGATGGCGGCAGCGGAGGGGAAGCCTACCCCCAGCCCCTCCCTAAAGGGAAGGGGGCTTGTTTACTGTTTGAAACTATGGGATGGGTAGGAAATTTGTGGGGAGATGTTGCGAGATTGGAATTGTTGTTGTACTTTTGCAGTGGCTTGTGACTGCGGCGGGAAGGCGTTATTAATTGAATAAAGACTCTGTTTTGACTGCAGTTGGACGGCTTTTAGACCTTATATGGATACTGTAAGGACGGTATTTAGACCTTATATGGATACTATAAGGACGGCTTTTAGACCTTATATGGATACTGTAAGGACGGTATTTAGACCTTATATGGATATTGTAAGGACGGTATTTAGACCTTATATAGACGATATAAAGACCTTGTGAAGGCGGCAGGGATTTAGTACAATGGATCGAGAAAAGATAAAGGCGATATGCAAGAAGTGGCTATGGAACAGGTATGTGCTTACTTGTTTGATAGCGGCGGTGGTGCTGGTGTGCTGCGGGGAACAGAGTCTGATCCACAGGATACAACGCAATCAGCAGATAAGTAAGATGGAGGAGGAGTTGACGAAGTATCAGGAACGGATCGATTACTACAACAAGTCGATTCAGCACCTGGAGGAGAGTCCAGAGAACAGGGAACGATTTGCGCGCGAGGAATATAGGATGCACGCTGATAATGAGGACGTTTACCTTATTGAAGAGGATGAGTAAAGAGCGTTTACACACATTATGGACTGGGTTGTTCGCCACGCTGTTGGTGGTGGGGGCGCTGCTCGAGGTGTTGGACTATTCGGCAGGTTTCTACCCGTTTGCTGCGGGGTCGTTGTTGGCTGTAGCACAGGCACTTACCTTTGCGATACAGAATAAGTCGGAGGACATCAGGGTGAGTCGCCTGCATCGGCTTTATTTCCTTTGCTCGACGGTGCTGATTATCGCCTCTTGCCTCATGTGGTTGGACAATAACGGGTGGGTCGTGATGGTGATATTGTACTGTGTTCTGTCTGTGTATCTGTCGTTTAGGATGCCGAAGGAGTAGGGTGGAGATGGAGGATAGGCTCGTTAAGCGACATAGGATATTAGGTATTGACCCAGGTACGAACTTTATGGGTTGGGCTGTTCTGCAGACGAACGGTCTGAGGAGCGAACTGGTAGAGATGGGTGTTCTCGACTTGCACAAGGTTGACGGGCACTATGCGCGTCTGCAGCAGACGTTTTTCTTTCTGCAAGAGACTATTGAAAAGTACGCTCCGACGGAGATGGCGATCGAGACGCAGTTCGTGGATAAGAACGTGCAGACGATGTTGAAACTGGCTCACGGTCAGGGAGTTGCCATAGCGGCGTGCCTGTCGAAAGACCTGCCGATCAATGAGTATTCGCCAATGAAGATCAAGATGTCTATCACGGGTAACGGTCATGCGTCGAAGGAGCAAGTGGCGGGTATGCTTCAGCGTTTCCTGAAGATCCCTTCGGAGGAGATGCCGAAGAAGTTGGACGCCACGGATGCGTTGGCAATTGCTTACTGCCATTTCCTGCAGTTGGGTAGTCCGCTGAGCGATGTGAAGTATAAGGGGTGGGCAGACTTTGCGAAGCGTAATCCTGAGAAGGTGCGGAAGTGAAGGGACTCTGTTGCGGGGTTTCCTTTGCACTGCGTGCGTGTTGTTTCCTTTGCACTTCGTGCAAGAAAAAGGGAAGAAGAGAGAGAAAAGGCATTATCGTGCCTTACGAAAATTACAGAAGATGGACGAAAGTGGGTGGATGGATGGTTTCCTTGCCACTGCGTGGCAGAGAAATAAAGAGAAAGAGACGCACTTCGTGCGTAGGAAATAAAGAGAATGGTTCGAGGTGTTTGGTGTGTTGATATGTTTCCTTGCCACTGCGTGTCAGAGAAATAAAGAGAAAGAGACGCACTTCGTGCGTAGGAAATAAAGAGAACGTTTCGAGGTGTTTGGTGTGTTGATGGGGTCCCTTGCCACTGCGTGGCAGAGAAATAAAGAGAAAGAGACGCACTTCGTGCGTAGGAAATAAAGAGAATGGTTCGAGGTGTTTGGTGTGTTGATGGGGTTTATATAGGTAGTATGGTGGGGGATAGTGCGAGGCGGATGTGAGAATGTATCGTTGTGATAGATAGGTGGATAGGGAATTATTACGAGTTTGTTGCGAAAAATATTTGGTAGAGTGAGAAAGTTGCCGTACTTTTGCAACGACTTTATGGCGTCGAAGGCGTCGTGTGGAGTTGATAAACTTTGAATACAATACAATAACTAACTAAACAAGAGACAATTATGGCTTATGTGATTTCAGAGGACTGCATGGCTTGCGGTACCTGTATCGACGAATGCCCAATGGGCGCAATCTCGGAAGGAGATATCTATTCAATCAATCCTGACCTTTGTTCAGAATGTGGCACTTGCGCAGACGTATGCCCAAGTGGCGCAATTCACAAATAAGAATGTGCGAATACGAGTCTGCCGAGTAAGGCGGACGATAGGAATGAAGAGGCTGTCGGATGGACGGTCTCTTCTTTTGTTGTGGGGTGAGGGGGGTATGACGGTCGAAGGTTATCAACGGACGCCTGCGGCGTATTATCATTGATTGGCTCATAAAGCATTGATGGACAGAGTATTTGACACTGAGAGACGGTATACAATACCGTCTCTACGGTGCGACAATTCTGCGGACCAGGGCGTCTGTTTACTCGTTGAGGGATTGTAATTATCATAAAATCAAATGCTAATAGGGATCTTGGAGTGGTTATTCTATTTCGATGTCGGATGGTTTGGCGTTTTGAATTAAAAGTCATACCTTTGCACGGGAACAATATAAAGGTTGCATCATGATGAAGAAGAGTATCTATTTGGCGCTGTTGTTGCTGCTGTTTGGTGTGCGTGCAGTGGGCGAAACCATTGTTCACATCGACGATACGGAGAGTTGGTCGGCCCGATCGATGTCGAGTTATGTCGGGCAGACGGTCAAGTTTGATGTGCCTTTTTATATCTGCAATAACTACTCTTATAACAGCGGCTATTATACGATTGCGCCTCGTCGAATCTTTGCTCCGACGAATCAGGCAATACCTGGGTCGACGCAGTATTCGACGATAGTGAGTGCGAACTCGTCGGGAGAAGTGACATTGACAGGACTGAGCGGCTACAGGCGTATGGGCGAGATACTGGAAGGGTTGACGGTGCGCGTGAACAGTACCTCGAGTTGGTCGCTGGTGAGTGTGGATAAGTTTGTAGGGAACACGCGTACGGATTTGGACTCGGGTCTTCCATCGGTGGATATGCGTGGGGAGCATACATTGCTGGTGTGCGCATTGAACTTGGAGTATTATCTTGTGGAGAACCTTGGGACAGGCTATGGGCCAGACGACAGCAACGAAGCCGCCAAGCAGCATGCAAAGATTATGGACGCTCTGACTCACATACAAGCAGATATCTTTGGCTTTGTGGAGATTGAGCAGGGTCAGACAGCATTGGAGAAACTGGCGACATCGCTTAGTTCTACTACGGGGCATACCTACTCGTATATAGACGATGGCACGAGTGCGTCGGGCAGTTACACTAAGTCGGGCTACATCTACCGCACGGACAAGGTAGAGCCTTATGGCGATCTGTATAACAATAACATAGGTGTACAGAACCGCAAGAAGATGATAGGGTTTAAGGAGAAGTCCTCGGGGGAGAGGTTCATATTCTCTATCAATCACTTCAAGGCTAAGTCGGGTCAAGGATCGGGAACGGATGCCGATCAAGGAGACGGTCAAGGGTCGTTCAATGCGACTCGTGTGTTGGAGGCTCAGTCGGTGCTTACCTCTTACCAAAGCAAGAAGAACTATTACGGCGACGATGATATATTGGTGATGGGTGACCTCAATGCGTATGGCAAGGAAGACCCTATTCGTACGCTGACGGATGGCGGATTGGTGGACCTGCATCGGTATTTCCATGCGGATAGTTCGTATAGTTATGTCTACAGAGACCAAGCAGGGTATCTCGACCATGCGCTTGCCAACTCGACGATGCTCAAGCAGGTGACGGGTATGCAGGCGTATCACATCAACTCCGATGAGCATGACAGTTTCACGTATGATAAGTCCACGGACAAGACGATGTTCCGGTGCAGCGACCATGACCCCGTCTTAGTGGGCTTGCGTCTGGGTGAGGGTTACGATACGCATTCGGACAATAGTTATGAGGCATGCACGGTGGAGATGGTGGACCATCAGTTGCATATCGAGAGTGCCATGGGCGGGTATTACCGTCTGTACGATATCATGGGTGCGTTGTATGCCGAGGGAAATGTCACACAGCCGGATTACACTGTAGATGTGGACGTTCCGGTAGGTATGTATATCCTCAATGTGTATGTTGAGGGTAGCGTGAAGCAGTTGAAACTATTCATTCAATAAGGCGAGTATGCAGTTGGAACTATTCGATTCGAGTGCTTTTGAGGTGCCTTCGCCTGCGGAGGAGAAGGCGGAGTTGCAGCGTCTGCGTAAGGAGTTGGCGGAGCAGAACTACCGCTACTATGTGTTGAACGACCCGCAGATGTCGGATAAGGATTTTGACTTGAAGATGCATCGCTTGCAGGACCTTGAGGCGAAGTATCCTGAGTTGGACGACCCCAACTCGCCGACGAAGCGTGTAGGGTCGGATTTGAAAAAGGGCAGCGGTTTTCAGCAGAAGGAACATCGCTACCCGATGTTGTCTTTGCAGAATACTTACTCGCCGGAGGACGTGCGGGTGTGGTACGATAGGGTAGTGAAGGACTTGGGGCGTGTGCCGCAGATCGTAGCGGAGTTGAAGTACGACGGATTGAGTATCTCGTTGTGGTATAAAGGTGGAGAGTTGATACACGCCTTGACGCGTGGCGATGGCGTACGCGGCGACGATGTGTTGCAGAACATCAAGACTATCAAGAGCATCCCACAACATATCGAACGTGCAGACCTACCTGACGAGTTTGAGATACGCGGCGAAGTGTTATTGCCGTGGGCGTCGTTCGAACGGCTTAACAAGGAGCGAGAGGAACAAGAGGACCCGCTATTCGCTAACCCTCGTAATGCTGCCTCTGGTACCCTCAAACTGCAAGATAGTAAGGAGGTTGCGCGTCGTGGATTGGATGCGTATCTCTATTATCTCTTAGGCGAGGAGTTGCCTGCGGAGACGCATTACGGTAACCTGCAGCGTGTGCGAGAGTGGGGTTTTCAAGTCTCGGACGCTATTGCTTGTTGCGACACCTTAGACGAGGTGTATGCTTTTATCAATCATTGGGATACGGCACGCAAGGCGTTGCCCGTAGCCACCGATGGCGTGGTGCTTAAGGTGAACGACCTGCAGCAACAGAAGCAGTTGGGCTTCACTGCCAAGTGTCCTCGCTGGGCGATAGCGTATAAGTTCCAACCCGAGCGGCAGCAGAGTCGTCTCTTGGCGGTGACCTATCAGGTAGGGCGTACGGGTATCATCACTCCCGTTGCGAACATGGAGCCTGTGCAGTTGTCTGGAACAGTGGTGCGCCGTGCGACGCTTCACAATGATGATTTCATGCAGGCTCTGGGTCTGCACGAAGGCGACACGGTGTGGGTAGAGAAAGGTGGCGAGATTATCCCGAAGATAACAGCCGTGGTGACCGAGAAGCGTGCCGCAGACGCTCGTCCCATCACTTTCATCCAACGCTGTCCGGAATGTGGAGCCGTGCTTGTGCGTGACGAGGCGGAGGCTGCTTGGTATTGCCCTAATGAGGACGGGTGTCCGCCTCAGATCAAAGGGAAGATAGAGCACTTCGTATCTCGCAAGGCTATGAATATCGACGGCATAGGACAGGAGACCATCAACCAATTGTATAATGTAGGTATGCTGCGCAGTGTGGTTGACTTGTATCATCTGACCGTAGAGGGACTGGTTGCGCAGGAAGGTTTCCAGAAGAAGGGCGCGCAGAACATCTTAGACGGTGTAGAGTTGTCGAAGCAAGTGCCATGGAGTCGTGTGCTGTTCGCTCTGGGTATCCGGTATGTGGGTGAGACCACGGCAAAGAAGATTGCCCGTAAGTTCAACAGTTTCGAGAGCCTCCGTCAGGCTACCGCCGAGGAGTTGATGCAGGTGGAGGACGTTGGGGTACAGGTAGCCGATAGTATCCATACATGGATGCAGCGGGAAGACCATCTGCAACTCGTTCAACAACTCAGAGAAGCCGGTGTGCAACTCGAGGCAGAGGCGCAGGAACAGACGCCGAAGAGCACTCTCTTGGCAGGGAAGAACATTGTTATCTCGGGTACATTCAGTCGCTATTCGCGTGACCAGTACAAGCAGATGATAGAGGATAACGGTGGCAAGAACGTGGGTTCGGTGTCGAGCAAGACTACCTTCATCTTGGCAGGCGAAAACATGGGTCCGCAGAAGCTCCAGAAAGCCCAAGACCTCAACATCCCTCTCTATACGGAAGACGAGTTCTTGCAGTTATTAAACATACAGTAAGCCATGTTGATTGACCGACTATTATATAACCATGCGCTTCGCCGGCAGCGCCGGACGCCTGTTGCTTTCCCGCACTACGAGCAGTGTAAGCACATCTTGTTGCTGTTCGATGAGGCGGACTGGACGGCTATTGCGCCATCGGTTCAACGTCTTAGAAGCGAGGGTAGGCAACTGACGGCGGTGGCTTACCTGCCGCATGCCAAGAAGGATATGCCTGCGCCCAGCGACTATGTGCGTGTGACTAAGCATGACTTCTCGTGCGTAGCCCGACCCAAGGACGAACTGACCTCGTTGCTGCTGCAGCACTACGACTTACTTATCGCCTTGAATCGCACTCTGTCGCTGCCGACACAGTGGATGGCACTCTTGGCTAACGCCGATTTTAAGACAGGCAAAGCCAGCCCGCAGCAGTTCGAGAGCAAGACGCAATTGCTTGATTTCATGATACAATTGCCCGAGGCAGAAGAGGCTAACGTGCATTATCTCTTGGAACAAATACTCTATTATCTACAACATATCACACCACAACAATGAACGCAAAACCATATAACGGCTTAGGAACAGCCCTCATCACACCTTTCTTGGAGGATGGGTCGGTCGACTATGAAGCCTTGCAGCACCTCCTTGAGGCACAAGTAGCAGGAGGCGTCGATTTTATTGTCGTCTTGGGAACAACCGGCGAGAGTGCCACTCTCACTGTCGAAGAACGACAACAAGTGTCTCTTTTCGTGCGCCAACAGATAGCAGGGCGTGTGCCTTTGGTCTTGGGTTTTGGAGGCAACAACACGCGTCAGTTGGTGGACGACTTGCGCCATGCCGACCTCTCGGGCTATGGTGCATTGTTGAGTGTGTGTCCTTATTATAACAAGCCTTCGCAGGAGGGACTCTATCAGCACTTCACTGCGCTGGCAGAGGCGAGTCCGTTGCCTATCCTGCTGTATAATGTGCCTGGTCGTACGGGCGTCAATCTGCTGCCCGAGACGGTCGTTCGCATCTACGAACACTGTCCCGAACGGATTGCTGGTATCAAAGAGGCGTCGGGCAATATAGATCAGATCACTCGCTTGATAGGTATGGCGGACGGCCGTTTCTCGGTGCTATCGGGCGATGATGGTATTGCTTACCCTTTGATGCAGGCAGGTGCGGACGGACTTATCTCGGTCGCATCGAATGCTTTCCCAGAGGCGTTTGGCGAGATAGTGCATAACCGTCGTCATGAAGCCGAGAGACTACAAGAGCAGTATGCCGAGATGATCCGCTTGCTCTTTGTGGAGGGTAATCCGAGTGGCATTAAGACAGTCCTGAGCCTGCAGCATCGTATCCATAACGTACTGCGACTGCCGCTTGTGGCTAACTCGCAGGCAGTGCAGCAACAAATAGAGCATTGCCTGAAAAGATTCAATACATTATAGTTCTCTTTTGTTAAGAAAGATTTTTCCTTCTTTAATAAAACACCTATAGTACCCACGAAATATTTGTGAGTATCGCTAATAGGCAGTACTTTTGCACCGTGTTAGTCTATTAAGATGAAGGTACAAAAGATTGTCAATATAGGGATACTTTGTGCATTATTGTCGTTTGTTGACGACAATAATGTTCAAGCCAATAACCTGTTTAGCACGGAGTTATGTGTTCCGATGCAAAACGGTGCTTCGCAAGGAAGGGCGATGGGTGTATCCTCTATCTCCGCTCGAGGAGGTTCGTTCTCTTCGGGTACTACCTCTCAAAGAATATCTTACTATGGCTCGGCCCGTACGCATCATGCTGCAGAGCGTCGTGCTACGGCTGTCGTATGCCGAACCTATACGCCAGCGTCCTCACTCTCACTGGGTTATTCGTCGGCCGTACCTTATATACAATCGTCAATCCATGCAAGGCGCTATGCGCCGCCATCGAGTGGTACAGGTGGAGCGATAGGTAAGTCGTTCTCTAACTGGCTCGAAGGCAATGGCTCGGGTGCGTATGTCTATTCGAGTAATGGCACTAAGTATTACAATATGAATACCTTGCAGGAGTTGTTCAATGCGGCAGTGGCAAGTGGCGATATGCCTAATGTAACATGGGACGAGTTCTTGCAGTGGTTTAATGATACAAACCAAACGCAATATGCTGCTCCTATGGGTGAGGGTATGGAGGTGTTGTTCCTCTGCTTGCTTGGTTACGGAGTAGCCGTTGCATATCGTAAACAAAAAAGATAAAACACATAACGTATGAAGAAGATAACGGTATATTTGCTTGCCATCTTGTGTGGGATAGTGTCTGCGCAAGCGCAAGTGGTGAATGTATTGGGTACAGGTATACAAAAAGGTTCTACTTGGTATGCGGTGTATGAGGATACGGAGTATTCTTCGGCTGAGGCTATTAGGCATTCTACAATACATCAATACAATTATTCTGTACCAGGTGACCAATTATCACTAATGGCAAAAAGAAGTGCGACTGCAATAAATGGTAATATCTATATTAATGCTGATGAGACTAAAGCGGGAAAATATGGCACTATAGAGTTTACGAGTTTATCATATAAATATAAGTCATTTGGCAACTATACTATTCCGCGCGAAATAAGAACATTATATGTCCGTAGGAAAGATGGATCTTATACTCGTTATATCAAAAACGTCCACCTCACCATGGCGTCCTACCTCGATGCGCCATCGGTCACATCTCTATCCTTCTCAAATCAGGTAGCCGGTGCAGCAGCCGAGACTAAGACATTCTCTTTCGATTGGTGTAACACGGGTACAGTGCAAGTGACCTACTCAGGAGACGATGCCTTCGCAGTCACAACCACCTCTATCGCTACCGATGGTAAGTACGGTAATGCCACTATCTCAGTGACTTATAACCATACTAAATACGGTAGTCATACCGGCACGGTGACCGTCACCAATGGCTCTACCACCTATACCATTGCGCTCAGCGGTTCGACCACGGCCCTCACGCAGACGATCACTTGGGCGGAACCAACGCTCAACATCACTACCGACGATCAGGTGCAGTGCAACGCCACAGCCAGTTCGGGACTGCCTATCACCTATCAGTCATCGGCTGCCGATATAGCCGAAGTCAATGCCGACGGCTCGTTGTTCATTCATGCTATCGGTGATGTCACTATCACCGCCTCGCAAGCTGGCAACGACCTCTATGCAGCGGCAACGCCCGTGTCCTATACCTTCCACATAGCCTACCCCGTACAAGAGTGGCTCTGTATCTTGCCGCAGAACGGAGCAATAGGTGGCGATGTGTCAGTCTCGCAGTCCGATACCATCCATAACCGCTTGCTCTATTGGTGTGGAACATCCGCATCTAACCTACGCAGCAATGAACCGATCACCATCGCACAAGAGCAGTATATCCTCATGCCCATCGAGGCAGACCGTTGGATGACCTTCGTACCCGCCTTCGATGTCGACGATGTGCAAGTGCTTGAGATAATGCCAGAGAGCGAATTACAGAACCTGACCCGCACCGAGGCAATGCAGCGCCAACAAGAACGTGCTGTCTTACTCGCTGAGGCTATCAATAACGCCTCGAAGGATGCGGCTTTGAACCAAGTCACACTGCAAGAGATGCTCACTTCGATCTTTGCCGATTGGACTACACAATATGGCTATGCCGATGGTGCTCTGGGTATCTATCCACTTACGCACTACAACGGCAAGAACATCTACTCGGCTGACTACTATGCCTATAGCACTGTCGGTACATGGGACCTCTCCGACGAGACCCAAAGCGGATTGCAGAAACAGTGGACACCTGTCAGCGCCACATCCGGCACAATCTTCGAGCAGAGCGAGGTCTATACCTTGCAGTTCCCTTACTGCACCGGCTGCGGATACACCGACAACTACGACTATTGGTCTGGCAAACTGCTACTCATGAGTCACACCGGTGCGCAGAATATCTATGGCGAGAACGAACATGCCACCATCTTAGCCACCACGCCCGAGGATAATAAGGCTGCCCTCACCGGTAACTACACACTCTGCAATCTGCAGGCAACCGATGTTTATATGCACGATACCGACGAGAACTCCGCTTACTACGACTGCTATGTCAAACAGGCATCGGCAACGGTGCAACCTATGGTGTCGATGCTATATGCTAACATACCTACTACGCAGCGACGCAGTCCTGTAGCCGTACGCCGCAATGGCGAAGTGCTATATGAAGTGCAAGAGTCAGAGAACACTACCACCGCGCAAACGATACTGAGTGCCGACCCGACCCTGCAAGTCGCTTCGGTCAACGGTCTTCTCTCGCTACTCTCAAGCACCGACCAAGCCGTCAGTGTCTATTCCGTCAGCGGCGCCTTAGTGCAGCAGTTGAGTCTCTCTTCGGGACAATCCGCCACACTCAACCTACCGCAAGGAACCTATATCCTACACACCCCGCTTGCCGCAACGAAGGTGATGGTACGCTAAAAGCATACTGCAGTATAAAAAACTGAGAGCCATAGCATCTACTATGGCTCTCAGTCGTTATAGTGAGGAATACCTCTATCGATTGAAATAGTCTTTGAAGTGCTTCTCAAACAGTTGCACCGTGTCATCTACAGTGGAGTAACTCTCACCCCCTGCTGCATTCTTATGCCCACCGCCATTGAAGAATAGGCTGGCGAACTCATTGACCGGACGATCGCCTTGGCTGCGGAAAGAGATCTTTATCTTATCCTTGTCCTCACGCATAAACACGGAGTAATAGACATTCTCTATCTGCAAAGGCAAGTTAACCAATCCCTCTGCATCACCCGCTTGGAAGTTGAACTTATACAACTCCTTACGCGTGAGCGCAATCAATGCAGTGTGCTGCTCAGGGTAGATTCTCATCTTGCGATACAAGCAGTAACCCATCAACCGCATACGGTCTTCCGAATAGGTGTTGAACACCTTGTTGTAGATAGCGTCCTTATCAACGCCTAACTTCACAAGTTCATACACTATCGAATAGTTATCGGCTTGGTTCGAGTTGAACGAGAAATTGCCAGTGTCGGTCATCATTCCCGTGTAGATACACTCGGCAGTAGGCAGGTTCATCAGTCGGAAATTGCCACTGCGGCATATCAGTCGGAACACCAACTCGCTCGTGGACGGTGTCTCTGGGTAAGAGATACTGACATCGGCAAACGGTTGTGGGTGCAGGTGATGGTCAATCAATAGTTTCTTTGCCGTGGTCGTAGCCACCTTTTCACCCATGGCTCCAATACGCTTGAGGTCGTTGAAGTCCAGACAGATGATGAGGTCGGCTTCTTGCAAGATAGTGTTGCACTCATCCGTTTTCTCGTCGTAGCACAACACATCTTGTGCACCAGGCATCCACTCTAAGAACGCAGGAAATCGGTTAGGTACTATCACGGCAATCAGATCCTTTCCTAAACACTCCAAATAGTGTTGCATTCCGAGACTGCTACCCATGGCATCACCATCGGGCGACATATGTGTGATGATGGCAATCGAACCTGCCTCCTCTAACAACGCGTTAGCGTCGTGTATCTCTTGCTTGGTCAGTTTCTCTGTTATCATAAACTTATCTCTTATGTAGTTTACACCGCAAAGGTACGCATTTTTCTCGAATTGTTAGGAAAGATTTAAGGAAATTCTTTACCTTTGCAATCGCAAATGATGACCTACTGATATGAAGAAACTCCTGCTCATAGACGCTTACGC
Source organism: uncultured Bacteroides sp. (assembly GCA_964398075.1). Lineage (GTDB taxonomy): Bacteria > Bacteroidota > Bacteroidia > Bacteroidales > Paludibacteraceae > Colicola. The sequence goes on from CAYNMA010000045.1 coordinate 12,508, forward strand.
AATGATTTACAGGGCGTATTATGCCTTTATTCGTGCCCCGCGCATCACCAGCAAAGGGGAAAACACCTCGGCTGTGTTCGGATTCCTATTGACATTAGACGACCTACTCAAACGCATCCAACCCGATGCCCTTGGCGTCGCCTTCGACCCACACGGCAAAACCTTCCGACATGAGGCTTTCGAGAAATATAAAGCACAACGGCAAGAGACACCCGAGGATATTCGTAAGGCTGTGCCTATCATCAAAGAGATACTCCAAGCCATGAACATATCCATCCTCGAGGTACAAGGCTTCGAAGCCGATGATGTCATTGGCACACTGGCAAATCAAGCCGAACAAGCCGATTATACGGTCTATATGGCTACGCCCGATAAGGACTATGGACAACTCGTCACCGACCATGTCTTCATGTACCGTCCTCGGCACAGTGGCGGATTCGATCAGATGGGACCCAAAGAAGTGTGCGAGAAGTATGGCATCACATCTACTTCCCAAGTGATCGACCTCCTTGCCCTCATGGGAGATGCTTCCGATAACATACCAGGCTGCCGCGGAGTGGGTGAGAAGACTGCTGTTAGCCTGCTCAATCAGTTCGGCTCAGTAGAGAATCTCCTGCAGCATACCGACGAACTAAAAGGTGCACTCCAACAGAAAGTCATACAGCAAGCCGAGGATATCCGTTTCTCATATTTCTTGGCGACCATTCGTACCGATGCGCCTATCCTACTGCAAGACCTCGACCTCTCTCGACGAGAGGTGAACTTGCAAGCCCTTACTCCTATCTATACCCGACTCGAGTTCCGCTCTTTGCTCAAGAAATACCAACCCGAGACCGCTCCTGCCGCTGCACCAGACCTGTTCTCGGCGCTTGCCGATACTAAGCAACCAGAGAAACAACAGTCTACTCCTGCCCAGCCACAACCGTTAGACCTTTTCTCTGCCATGAACGCGCAACTGACGCCACTCGTGGCTACCCTGCACGAAACAGCACCCGACATCGCAGCACCTAAGACGCTCGCTATATGCGTGAAAGACCGAACCATTTACCTTACTGCCGATGGACAAACGGTATATCATAGCGAGATAACAGATCGTGTCCGTCAATGGTTAGAGGATGAGTCCATCGTCAAGATAAGTGCCAACATAAAACAAGACATAAAGGAACTGACTCTGCAGAACATTGCGCTGCGTGGGCAGAACTTTGATGTTACGATAGCCCACTATCTCCTGCAGCCAGAGAACTCGCACGACTTGCCTTACCTGTCGGAGGTCTACCTGCAGCATACTATCACCGATGCCGCAGAGAACCAACTGGCTGCTGTGTTCCAACTCATGCCCGTGCTCCAAGCCGAACTAAGCAAAGCCCATGCCGATACGCTCTTCCGTGATATAGAGATGCCACTCGCACCCGTACTCGCAAGCATGGAGCATGCAGGCGTACGCTTCGATACAGCGGTACTCGCTGAGGCCTCCGAGCGACTCAACGCACAACTGCAACAGATCGAAACCGACATACGACAAACGGCTGGCGCTGACTTCAATATCAACTCACCACGACAAGTGGGAGAACTCCTGTTCGATAAACTGAAACTCGATAATAAGGCGAAGAAAACCAAGAGTGGACAGTATATCACTTCCGAAGAAGTCCTGCTTAGCGTGGCACACAAGCATCCTATCGTCGGCAAGATACTCGACTATCGCGCTATACGCAAACTGCTGAGCACCTATATAGATGTCCTGCCTACACTCATCAATCCGGCTACGGGCAAGGTACATACTACCTATAACCAGACCGTTACCGCCACCGGACGACTATCCTCCACCAATCCGAACATGCAGAATCTTCCGATACGGAGTGAACGAGGCCGTGACATACGCCGTGCCGTAATAGCCGATCCCGATTGCCTATTCCTCTCGGCAGATTATTCGCAGATTGAACTACGACTCATGGCGCATTTTAGTGGCGACGAGCACCTCGTCTCGGCCTTCCAAGCAGGGCAAGATATCCACGCTGCCACAGCCGCTAAGATCTTCCATGTACCCCTCGAGGAAGTCACAGCCGACATGAGGCGTAAGGCAAAGACGGCTAACTTTGGTATTATCTATGGCATCTCAGCGTTCGGCCTTGCAGAACAACTACAGTCCTCGAGAACCGAAGCCAAGACCCTCATTGATGGATACTTCGCATCCTTCCCAGGTGTCATTGCTTTCATCGAACAGGCTAAAGAGAAAGCACGACAGACAGGCTATGCCGAGACACTCTTTGGTAGAAGGCGATTCTTACCCGATATCCACTCCCACAATGCTACCGTGCGCAGTTTCGCCGAGCGCAACGCAGTCAATGCCCCCATCCAAGGTACGGCTGCCGATATCATCAAGGTGGCTATGATACGCATACACCAACGCTTTCAAGAGGAACACCTACACGCACAGATGATCATGCAGGTACACGATGAACTCAACTTCAATGTCCCTGCCTGCGAGATAGAACAAGTAAAACAAATAGTGCTACAAGAGATGCAACAGGCTGCACAACTGCGAGTGCCACTCGTTGCTGCCTGTGGCATAGGAAACAACTGGCTAGAAGCACACTGATAAGGGATGTTCTAAAAATTGCTTTTGAGATGATTTGTGGAATTTTATTTAGTAGATGCTTGGCTTGAATGAAGGAGCAAAGCGAGCATTGTGACAGAGTGAAAGGCAAGTAGATACAAATAAAAACCACAAAGTGCTCAAAAAGTGATTAGACATCCAATTTATTTATAGTTAAACGTGGAATTTTTAGAACATCTCATAAATATGAACCAAAACGAAAATACAGAACCTGCACCGATGACACGCGCCCTTTTGGTTGGCGTCATCACTTCCTTGCAACCCGAAGAGCGAACCAAAGAGTATCTCGACGAACTCGCTTTTCTTGCCGATACCGATTACATCTTGCCAGTACGCCGATTCGTTCAGCGTATCGACCAACCCGACTCCAATTGCTATGTCGGACCTGGCAAGTTGGAAGAGATACGCGATTATATTCAGCAACGCAAAGATACTCCCGAGGCTATCGAAACAGTCATCTTCGATGATGAACTCTCACCCCGACAGATACGTAACATCGAGAAAACCCTCTCCGTGCGTATCATGGACCGTACTATCCTCATCCTCGAGATCTTCCGACTCCGAGCACAGACCTCCTACGCCAAGACACAAGTGGAGATGGCTCACCTGCAGTATATGCTCCCGCGACTCACTCGAATGTGGAGCCACTTAGACCGGCAACGAGGTGGTGGCACTACCTCACGTGGTATGGGTGAGACCCAGATAGAAGCCGATAAGCGTATCATCAAAAACCGTATCGCCTTGCTTCGTGAGGAACTGAAAAAGATCGACAAACAGATGTATACGCAACGGCAGAACCGAGGAAAGATGGTACGCGTAGCGCTTGTCGGCTACACCAATGTCGGTAAGTCTACACTCATGAACCTATTGTCTAAGTCAGATGTCTTTGCTGAGAATAAACTCTTTGCCACACTCGACACCACCGTCCGTAAAGTCACTATCGACAACCTCCCCTTTCTTCTGTCCGACACCGTCGGATTCATACGCAAACTGCCACACAACCTTATCGAGTCCTTTAAGTCGACTCTCGACGAGGTACGCGAAGCCGACCTGCTTATTCATGTAGTCGATATCTCACATCCTAACTTCGAAGAACAATACCGTGTCGTAGAGCAGACCATCGCCGAGATAACCAATACGGAAAAAGAAATATCGGCTATTGCACCGTCTCCCGCTGCCAAAGAGGAGGATACCAAATGGCAACCCTCACAGAGTGATAAGCGTGATAAACCGAAGCCCACTCGTCTTGCTATACCCGAGATAGTGGTATTCAATAAGATAGACGCGTTCCAGTATACTCCGAAGGATGAGGACGACCTCACACCCGCAACCCGCGAGAACATGTCTCTTGAACAACTCAAACAGACATGGATGAGCAAGATGAGCGACGACTGTATCTTTATCTCCGCCAAAGAGAAAGATAATATCGACGCACTCAAACAACTCATGTACGACCGCATCAAGGCTATCCACATCGAACGATACCCCTATAACGACTTCCTCTTCCAAAAGTACGAATAACATGCATGTGTGCCCCCCCCGCCCAATCCACCAGCCTCAAATGTAAAAGCCACACCCTCTAAATCTTAAAGAAACAGTGTAACAACTCATAAGCAACTCTTATCGGAGGGATATCGGAGGGATAACGGAGAGATAGACTAAAATGACGCATGGTCGCAGTACCCTCAAAACACCCAAAAATGCCCCTTTTATACCCAAAACTGTTAATAATAGCGACAAAAATATTAATGCGCAAATCTCCGTAAAACACACTATAGGGATGTTCTAAAAATTGCTTTTGAGATGATTTGTGAATTTTTATTTAGTAGATGGTTGGCTTGAACGAAGGAGCAATGCGAGCATTGTGACTGAGTGAAAGTCAAGCAGATACAAATAAAAACCACAAAGCACTCAAAAAGTGGAGAAACATCCCAAAGAGTAACAAAATAACGAAACGTGGAATTTTTAGAACATCCCTATATTCTATCGCCTTGAGGCGATTGTTCAACCGTTTCTTTTCCACCTCTTGCATATTCCGAGGAATTTACCTACTTTTGCGCCACTATCATATTGAACAGAATGTTGAAATATAATCTCTAAATATAATACTTATGACTCAAGAATTAGAACAAGTCATTCGCAAGGCACAAACTTGGTTGAATGGCAATTACGATGAAGAGACTAAGTCTCAAGTCCGTGCAATGTTAGACGCAGAAGACAAAACCGAACTGGTCGAGTCCTTCTACAAAGACTTGGAGTTCGGTACGGGCGGACTGCGTGGTATCATGGGCGCAGGCTCCAACAGAATGAATATCTACACCGTAGGTGCTGCAACGCAAGGACTCGCCAACTATATCAATCAACACTTCGAAGGCAAACATCCTGCTGTCGTTGTCGGACACGACTGCCGTAACAACAGCCGTAAGTTCGCTGAGATAGCAGCCGACATATTCTCCGCTAACGGTATCAAAGCCTATCTCTTTGAGAGCCTTCGCCCTACGCCAGAGATTTCCTTTGCAATACGCAAGTTAGGTTGTCAGAGTGGCGTTATCGTTACGGCAAGCCACAACCCCAAAGAGTATAACGGCTACAAGGTCTATTGGGAGGATGGCGCACAGATCATCGCCCCACACGACACCGGTATCATTGCCGAGGTCAACAAAGTGACTGTCGATGATATACGCTTCAAGGGCAATCCAGAACTCATCCAGATAATCGGCAAAGAGATCGATCGTCAGTTCATGGACGCTATCAAGACCCTCAGTCTCTCGCCTGACGCTGTGGCAAAACACAAAGATATGAAGATCGTCTATACGCCTTGCCATGGTACAGGTGTCATGATCATTCCGCAGTTGATGAAGGAATTGGGCTTCGAGAACTTCACTACTGTAGAGGAACAGTGCGTCATCGATGGCAACTTCCCTACCGTAAAGAGTCCTAACCCAGAAGAGCCTGCTACTCTCTCGATGGCTATTGAGAAGGCTAAACGCATCAATGCCGATATGGTATGCGCAAGCGACCCTGATGCCGACCGTCTCGGTATCGCTGTCAAGAACGACAAAGGAGAGTGGGTACTCATCAATGGTAACCAGACTTGTATCATGTTTACCTATTATATCCTACGCCGTCGTCACGAACTGGGGCTGCAGAAACCGACCGATTTCGTAGTCAAGACCATTGTCACAAGCGAGGTAATGAAAGATGTTGCCGATAAGTTTGGCGTAGAACTTTTCGACTGCTACACAGGCTTCAAGTGGATTGCCAGTGTCGTACGCGAGATGGAAGGCAAACGTAAGTATGTCGGTGGCGGTGAGGAGAGCTTCGGATATATGGCAGAGGACTTCTGTCGAGATAAGGACTCCGTTTCGGCTATCTTCATGATGTCGGAGATGATGGCATGGGCTCGTGAACAAGGTAAGAGCCTCTATGAGTTGCTGCAAGACATCTATATTGAGGTAGGCTACGGCAAAGAGAAAGGCGTATCAGTCGTTCGCCCTGGTAAGACCGGTGCCGAAGAGATCCGTCAGATGATGATCGACTACCGTCAGAATCCTCCTAAAGAAATCGCAGGCTCGCCTGTTGTACGTATTAAGGACTATCAGACGCTCGAAAACAAAGACCTCCTCACAGGCGCAGTCACCCCATTGGCTTTCCCAACCACAAGCAATGTGCTTCAGTTCTTTACCGCTGATGGCACAAAGATATCAGTTCGCCCATCGGGTACCGAACCTAAGATTAAGTTCTATATCGAGGTTCGTGGAGAACTGCGCAATCGTGCCGAATACGATGCCGTAGACGCTGCCGCACAAGCCAAGATCGATGCCGTCCGCACCTCCCTCGGTATCTAATATCTTATCGTGTGATTATTACCAAAAAGGATGAGCCTCTCCGTAGACTCATCCTTTTACTTTGTTTAGGTAACGCAGTCTATATGCTTGGCGTTTTTCTGTAATTTCCAAAGGAACGAGAAGGATAACTTAGTCCTTTTCGGGACACCTGCAAATACCTGTGGCTAGTCTAACCAAAGAGACGGCTTACT
>CAYNMA010000046.1:0-11315 GCA_964398075.1 uncultured Bacteroides sp.
CCTTCTCGCTGCGCTCGAGAGAAATGAAAGAAAGGAAAGAAATGAAGAGAAGGCTGCTAGATGTCCTAGATGATCTAGAGGATCTAGATGTCCTAGATGATCTAGTGAATCTAGATGATCTAGATGGGCTAGATTGGCTAGATGATCTAGTTATTTTATTGATCTAGATGGGCTAGGTGGGCTCGATGTTTTTGAACTAGGATTGAGAAGTAGCAATGCTGATTTCACCGCGGGTGTTTTTATAGTGAAGGATACAAGCAAAAGTAACCACAATCAGGGCAACCGCATCAAAAAGTCATAAACGGACGACTACGTCGTATTGACATCAATTAAATATAAAACATTGGCTATTAAGAAGTTGATTTTGAGAGACGGTATACAATACCGTCTCTACTGTACAATACCGCGGACGAGGGCGTCCGCGTCCCCAGCAAGATCGCTTTCATTGGCTATTATTATCATAAACTCAATGAATAATCGGCTATTTTGATACGGTTACCCTAAACCACAATTGTCGAATTGTTAGATTATCCAATCAGGCTAGCGATATTTGCTTTCGTCGACGTCGTCGATGATGGAGAGGTAGCTGTTGTAACGCGACCAGGCGATTTGACCGTTTTCGACGGCTTGAATGACGGCACAGTGCGGTTCGATGGTGTGCGTACAGTTTGAGAAGCGACATCCTTGTCCCACGGCAAAGATCTCCTTAAAATAGTGGGAGACCTCCTCTCGCTGCATATCGAGTACGCCAAAGCCCTTGATACCTGGGGTGTCGATGATATGTCCCGCCTGCGGTATGTCGTACATCTCGGAGAAGGTGGTGGTATGCATACCTTTGTTATGCGCAGCCGATATCGATGAGGTCTTAGCCACTGACTGACCGACCAACGCATTGAGCAGCGTTGACTTACCTACACCCGAGTTGCCCGACAGTAAGACTGTCTTACCTGCAAACAGGTTCTGCAGGGTCTGCAAGTCAGTCAAGGGGGCGTTACCAATGCACGGGATTTCGTTCTCTTGTCCAAGTCGATTAGCCACCATGAGATAGACTGGATAGCCTAATTGTTGATATAACTGACGAAGCGACTGCAACTGCGTTTGTTCTTCTTCATTGAGAAGATCTACCTTGTTGAACAACAGACAAGTAGGTACACGGTAAGCCTCAGCCGTAGCCAGACAACGGTCGATAAAGACAGGGCTTGTGATAGGATGATTGACGGTCACCACGAGTGCCAAGAGGTCGACATTAGCAGCAATGATATGCGAGTACTTACTCAGATTCGTTGCACGGCGAACGATATAGTTCTTCCGGTCCTCGAGGTCGACTATCCAGTTTGTACCGTCGGGTTGTTGATCGACCTGCACACGGTCGCCTACTGCCACGGGATTGGTAGATCGTATTCCACGAATACGGAAGTTACCTTTCACAAAGCAGTTCAGCACTTCACCTGTATCGGTCTTGACACCGTAGGAACTTCCCGTTGTTTTCACCACTATACCATCAATCATTCAAAAAGCCTCCTTCATAGTTAGATAGAAGTTCCATCCTGCTTTTTTCCACGTTGTAATCACATTATTTCGAGCCACATCGAAGCGTATGTTCACCTTCGACTTATTGATAGATACTCGCAGTCCTAGGCCATAGCCCACTTTAGGTTTTGCCCACTGCCAATTAGAGAAGTTATAGACATCGCCTACTCCACAGAAGACAGTACCTCGAATTACTTTCCATATTGGGTAACGCAACTCACCTTGCAAAGCGAAGTAGGCATCGTCGGAGAACATGCCTTGACGGATACCTCGTACCAAATCTCGTCCGCCTAAGACAGAGCGCATTTGATAGGGGATATCTTTTCCGAAGGTCATCTCGGATCGGAACTGATAGGCAAAGATTAGTTGTTTATAGATAGTAAGATAATGTCGGAAGTCGATATTCAGTTTGCCTAATCGATAGTCGGTATTGAGCGGTGACTCATAATGCGTTAGCATCACCTTGGCGAGTAAGCCTTTGGACGGATAATAGATCTCATCCCGTGTATCGTAAGAGGCAATGAACCCGATACCGAGCATGAGGAGCTTCTCGTTGAGTCCGGAGACGTTATCCAAGAGGAGTTGGTCGGTGGAGCCAACTGAATAACCCGACAGTTCGGACTTTGTTTTAGCATCGTCATAATAGAGCACGAGGTTTCCGCCTACGCTCCAATGCTTATCGATGTAATATTGCGGTTGCAGAGTTAGATAGGCATTGCCTGCCTCATAATAGACAGGATTTTGCTGCCGATAGCCATAATGATTGCCTCGTCCATAATAATAGTCGGGGTACTTACGATAGCCTACACGAGTCCATATCTGCCAATGATTGAGATAGATAGTGGAGTTGATATTCACGTTCCACTGATGACGAAGAGTATAGGCGGCATCGAAGCCGATGTCGGAGAGTTTATTTTGTCCTTTAGCCGTAAAATAGTAAGCCCCCGCTACGCCAAAGCCCCAACTGGTCTCAGGCGAAACGGTGATTGAGGGTACAGCAAGGAAGTGCAAGTCGGATATCTTGCTCACAAACCGCTGCAAGCGAGAAGGTTCTGTGAGTGAGTCTTGCGTCAGCGTATCGGATAAAGTCAGTGTTACCGTATCAACATCTTGAGCACAAGCAGGACGGTCTATGCATACAAGAACACATAGACTGAACAGGGAATACCATATCTCTCGCCGTAGCGGTGAGGCAAGCACGGACATTAAACCGTCATTATCTCCTTCTCTTTGGAAGCAAGGAGGTCTTCAATCTGCTTGACATACTTATCGTGCAGTTTCTGCACTTCGTTCTCAGCATCTTTCTCAGCATCTTCAGGGAGACCTTCTTTGATCTGTTTCTTCAACTTATCGATAGCATCACGACGGGCATTGCGCACACTGACCTTAGCATTCTCGGCTTCGGTGCGGCACTGTTTGGCAAGGTCACGACGACGTTCCTCGGTCAAAGGAGGTAAGGAGAGACGAATGACTTCGCCGTTGTTTGATGGCGCAAGACCCAAGTTTGAGTTGATGATAGCACGCTCTATTTCGGAGAGCATCTTCTTCTCCCACGGTTGGATAACGATGGTGCGGGCATCTGGCGTGGTGATAGTAGCCACATTAGCCAGAGGTGACATCGAACCATAATAATCGATGCGGATAGGGTCAAGCAAACGGGTACTAGCCTTGCCAGCACGGATATGTGCCAAGGCATCTTCTAAGAACATGACAGCGGACTGCATCTGTTCTTCACTTTCGTTCTGGATTTGTTTTGTTACTTCAGACATAAGATAATTTATGATTTAAGGTTTAACCAATGTACCTATCTTCTCGCCTTGGATGACACGCAGCAGGTTGCCGTTGGTGTCCATATCGAAGACATAGATAGGCATATTATTTTCTTTACAAAGGGTGGTAGCCGTGAGGTCCATGATTCGCAGGTTGCGGTTATAGATCTCATCGTAGGTGATCTCGGTGAACTTCTGCGCCGTTGGGTCTTTCTCGGGGTCAGCGGTATAGATACCATCTACGCGTGTACCTTTGAGCATGACATCGGCTTCGAGTTCGATGGCACGCAGGGCAGAGCCGGTATCGGTAGTGAAATAAGGATTACCGGTACCACCGGCAACGATTACCACATTGCCTTTGCTGAGCAGTCGCATAGCCTTATCTTTGGAGTAGAACTCGCCGATAGGTTCCATACGAGCGGAGGTCAGGACACGCACGGGTTGCCCGATGGCCTGCAGTGCAGAAGAGAGGGCGAGGGAGTTGATGACGGTAGCCAACATACCCATTTGGTCGCCTTTGACACGGTCGAAACCTTTCTGAGCACCTGATAAGCCACGGAAGATGTTTCCGCCACCAATCACTATTGCCACTTGCACGCCTGTTGCGGCGATCTCTTTGATCTGTTGAGCATACTCGGAGAGGCGCACTGCATCGATGCCATACGTCTGCGAACCCATGAGGGACTCGCCCGACAGTTTTAGTAATACACGCTTAAACATATTCAATCTTTCTTTTCTTCGTCCTTATACCATGAAGCATACATGGCATAGTTATGTGCAATCTTGCGGTTGATCTCGCTGGTTTGTTCGGGGTCGGCATGTTTGATGAACTTCGCCGGTACGCCACCCCACACTTCGTAGGGACCGATCTTGGTATTCTTGAGCACCAAGGCACCGGCTGCCACAATGGCCCCTTCGCCAACCTCTGCGCCATCGAGCAAGGTCGAACCCATACCTATCAAGGCATAGTCGTGGACATCGGCACCGTGGATAGTGACATTATGCCCAACCGACACATAGTCGCCGATGGTGATAGTGCTTTTCTGATAGAGGGTGTGCAAGACGGCTCCGTCTTGTATGTTCACATGGTTGCCGAGACGGATAGAGTTGACATCACCTCTGAGGACAGCATTGAACCAGATGGAGCAACCATCGCCGATGACGGTATCACCGACGATTGTTGCGTTCTCTGCAAGAAAACAGTCTTTCCCGATAACGGGTGTAAAGCCACGGACTGACTTGATGAGTGCCATGATTAGCGAGCGTTGATAATAGCCAAGAACTTCTCTGCCACTAAGGCTGCGCCTCCGATCAAACCACCATCGACATCGGGATTAGCGAATAACTCGGCTGCGTTCTTATCGTTGCAACTGCCTCCATAGAGGATGGTAGTATCGTCGGCAACGGCTTTGCCATATCTCTCGGCTACGAGTGAACGGATATAAGCATGAATCTCTTGTGCTTGAGCAGGCGTTGCGGTAAGACCTGTACCGATAGCCCATACAGGTTCGTAAGCCAAGGTGATGTTTTTCCATTCTTCGGCGGTCAAGTTGAATACAGAGCCTTCCAGCTGAGCCTTCACTACCTCGTTTTGCTTATTAGCTTCACGCTCTTCTTTCACTTCGCCGATGCAGAAGATGACCTTCAGTCCGTTAGCTAGAGCCAACTGCACTTTCTCTTTCAAGATTGCGTAGTCCTCGTGATAATAAGCACGACGCTCGGAGTGCCCCAAGATGCAGTACTCGGCACCGGTAGACTTAACCATCTCGGCACTTACCTCACCGGTGTATGCCCCCTTATCGTGATTAGCGCAGTTCTCGGCTGCTACTTTGATAGGGCTATCTTTCAGTAAGGCAGCCACTGTGGCAAGATGGATGAAAGGTGTACCTATCACGACGGCACAACTTGGGTTCTTTACTGCTTCTTTCAATTCGGTAGCCAAGGCTACACCTTCTTGCAGGTTCTTGTTCATTTTCCAGTTGCCTGCAACCATTTTTGTTCTCATTGTCTTATATGTTTTATGTTACTTACTTTATGTTACTTATTCCTCAAGTTATACTTATCGATCACGACTCCGTTTTGGATTACTATCACGCCTGGGTTAGCGCGTACGATAGTCTTCAGCGCCACGCCATCACAGGTACAGAACACTGCTTCGGGATGGTTGAATGGTGTCAGTTCGTTGCTTGTCTCGTTTTTGCAGATCTCTTCACAGAAGGACTCGATGTCGTCGGTGCTAGAGCCTGTGATGATATAGAACGGCTGTTCACGACTTAGGCACTCGGAGAATAGAGCCGTCACTTTGCCTAGTTGATGGCGGTTTGTTTTCTTGAGATCGTACATGATGACGAGCGTGACGGGGTCTTCGGAGTAGAGGATATCGTCGGTGATATCTTCATAGTCGAGGGTCATCACTTCGAAGTCGTGGATAGGCGGTTCGTAGCCTTTCTTGACGAGGACGGACTTCTGGTCGACGAAAGTCCATGTGCTGTCATTTTTCGGGTAGTTATCGAGCGTAAACTCCTGCTCTACCCCATCCTTCTCGTAGATGAATGTGGTGTTATACTCATCGGGTTCAGCGTCTTCGGGTATCTCCATCAACTCGATGATGTTATTGCCCACCTTATATGGGCGGAAGTCGATCATCGGGAGACGAAGCCGTCCCCACAGCATGATAAAGAGCAGTACGAGTACAAAGAACCCGAATATACAACCCTCAGCCAAGCCGATGAAGGTCTGCGGGATATAGCGTTTGGTCAGGAGCAAGATGATGACCAAAGCCAACAATACGATGTTTTTCCAGAATGTTGCCCAGTTTGACAAAACTAGTGCATCGCCAAAGCAGCCACAGTCGGACACAGGGTTGGTGAGGGCAATATAGAGCGTCAGTGGCGTCATGAAGCACATCATTAGCAGGGCTAGCCAACTGCATACTTGCGTACGGATATTGAACAGCAAGCTGATACCGAGCAAGAACTCGAAGGCAATCAAGAGCCAAGCAAACACTTCGGCAGCAGGGATAAAAGTAGTGAAGAACGACCCGAAAGCCGTGAGGTAGTCTTCAATCTTGTAGGTTGTACCTAGTGGGTCGACGGCTTTCACGAATCCTGAGAAGATGAACACTAGTCCGAGTAGCGTTCTCGCTATAGATCCTATTACACGAGCAACAGTTTTTGCTTTCATATCATTCTTTATTTTTCTGTTCCTCCTCACGTTTAATGAGGTTGAAGACAGCATAGTTAACCATATCGAAGTAGTTACCATCGGCACCTTCGGAGATGAGGGTCTTATTGTCGTTGGCGATGATGGACTTATTGCGCAGGATCTTGGTATAGATCAAGTCGGTGATAGAGGTCTGCAGCATGTCTCGCCAAGCCTCGCCATAGTCGTGGTTTTTGCTCATCATGAGATGTTTTGCCTCATCGGAGAACTTCTCGTAATACTGCAAGGCTTGGTCGGCCGTCATATCGACTTGGTCGGAATAGTTGCACTGCAACTGAATGAGTCCGATGATGGAGTAGTTCACGATAGCCATCAGCTCGCCATCGATGCCCTCGCCTACGAGATTGACTCCCGTGGTCTCTATCTCACGGATGCGTTTGATCTTGATAAATAGTTGATCGTTAACCGTTTGTGGACGCATGATACGCCAACTAGGACCATAGTCCTTCATCTTCTTCACGAAGATGTCACGGCATTGCGCCATCACTTCATCATATTGTTCTGCAGTCTTCATTTTTTACATTAACTCGCTTTTTAATCCTTATGGTATCAGTACTCTTGCGGTATGGTTATCCACGCGCAGTAGGTAGAAACCTTGAGGTAAGTTCATTTCATACTCGGTTGCATTGTTCTTCTCCATCACGAGGCGGCCCATCACATCGTATAGTGCCATGTAGGCAGGTGACTCAGCAATAACCTGCAAGTGGCCTTCGGTGACGGTGCAATGGAAAGTCTCGGCAACGGAAGCGTTGGTGGTAGCCGTAGAGGTTGACTTACGATAGAGGCTGACGGCTTGCTGACTACCATTATAGTAGCGGAAGCATTTAGCACTCTTGTTATAGCGCAACTCGGTGTTATTCGAAGCCTTGATAGTAGCCGTACCATTCAGCACGGAGATAGTTTGCAGTTGAGCAGTATCGAGTACGTTCAAAGTTCCTTTTCCTCCCGAACCAATATAATCTCCACTTGGCAGCTGGATAGTGTAACCGCGGATTTCATTGACAATCGTCACAGCGGCCGCATTCACTTCGGTGCTTGCAGCGATGGTGTTATCTGAGATTGTGACATTCAAAGTGTTACCCGTTGAAGATACACTGCCGGCAGCATTGAAACATACGTTGGCATCGTCGTAGACGATGAGGTAGGTGCCAGCATAGTCGTCTTGCGCCTTCATCACCTTCACATAGTCGCCGTTGCCGGTAGGTGTATCGGGTTCGTCAGGTTCGACTGCTGCGGAAGAGCAGGTAGCGGAAACGGTGACCGTTACAGAAGTAAACTCTGAGGAGGAGATAGTGAGTTGCGCCGTGTGCGACCCTTCAGCGGTAGGATGATAGATGATGGCTATGTTCTGTCCTGCCATGGTTTGCGCAGCTGTGATCGTGGTAGGTGAGACGGCGAACAGACTACTATTCGTGCCGGAGAGAGTTAGGGTTAAACTGGATGATAAGTTTGCACCTTTCACCGTGAAGCTCTTGGTAAGCGTACTATCGGGACGAGTTGTACCTACCTCATACGAACTGCCGTTGGCTGGCTGCGTGAGACGAGGCTCGGATATACACGAGCAGCCGGATGGGTCGGTGGTGTCGAAAGAAGAATCGTAGGCTGACAGCACTTGTGAGAGATTGAAAGTCTCGCCTTTGTGCGAACCCCATATATACTCTACTAGACAAGGATAGTCGATAAACGGATTGCGGTTGCCCTGCGTTGCCTCGATACCATTGTTGCGGTCTCGCTCTTTCTGGGAGACAGGGTCTTCACGATGCCACTTGAGTAGCAAGGTGACAGCATACGAGGTCAAACCAAAGTTGCTTGACGACGTATATGAACCATTAAAGAACGAACTACCATTGCCCTGTGTCCACGACCCTTTCCACTTGGTCATAGCCCCTAAGATACCTCGTGCAATATCACCTTTGTACTCATCGATAGGCTCAAACACTGTACCCGAATAGCCTCTGATAGACGATGAACCTAACTTACTGCCGTTTGCAGAGGTATAAGTAGCGGAGCTCACTTCTCCGTAAGGATAGTTGCTTCGCATTCCATTCACTTTTCCATCGGTAGGCAGTACGTGGAAGATATCGCAGCCTTGATTACCCGTACCTCCACCCCACCAACTTTGAGGGATAGAGTGCTCACGGTTGTAGCAGTCACACTCAACGGAATAGTTACCACACTTCTTGGTATTATTGGTATTATATACAAAGTCGCAGTTGGAATACATATCCCAAATCTTACCGTCTTTCAAATCAGTCTGTTTATAGGCGGTATACAAGCCATCGTAACCTATCGACTTATAGCCGCTGCCAGCTGCGCTGCTTACGGCATTGAACAACGATTCGCCGGACTTGCCATCGAGGGCTGAATAGTGTGAAGAGGACGGTTGCGCTGCCAGCGGTGCGACAGCGAGTAGCAGTCCTACTGCACAAAGGAGGTGTTTTTTCATTGGTTTCATTCTCTTTATCATTGTTAAGGGATGTTCTAAAAATTCCACGTTTCGTTATTTCGTTACTCATTGGGATGTTTCTCCACTTTTTGAGTGCTTTGTGGTTTTTATTTGTATCTGCTTGACTTTCACTCAGTCACAATGCTCGCATTGCTCCTTCGTTCAAGCCAACCATCTACTAAATAAAAATCCACAAATCATCTCAAAAGCAATTTTTAGAACATCCCTTAAAACATAGTTCTCAGTTCGTCTAGGGTGCAGGCATGTTGTTCGCCGGTGAGCATATTCTTGAGCATCACAGTGTTAGCTTGCATCTCGTCGCCGCCTACTATCGCCACAAAAGGTATGTGTTTCTGGTCGGCATAGTTCATCTGTCGTTTCATCTTCACCGCCTCGGGATAGACCTCGGTGGCGACACCTTGTTGTCGCAAAGCGTTTGCCCAACGCATGGCATATCGCTGTTCGTCGTTGCCAAAACAAGCGAATAGTACTTGTGTAGTCTGCGAGAGGGTCTCGGGATAGAGGTCGAGTTGGTTCAGCACATCGTAGATACGGTCGGCACCAAACGAGATGCCCACGCCGGACACATCGGGCATGCCAAATATGCCAGTGAGGTTATCGTATCGTCCACCGCCGGTGATACTACCAATCTCCACATCGCGTGCTTTGACTTCGAAGATAGCACCAGTATAATAGTTCAGTCCTCGTGCCAGACAGAGGTCGAGGAGGATCTCGCAGTCGGCAGTAGCCACGGTGTTCTCTTCTGCCATACGGAATAGGGTGCGCATCTCGTCTACGCCATGCAATCCGACCTCGCTGAAAGCGAGGATAGTGGAGAGGGTGTCTAGTTTCTCGGCAGTAGTGCCACTGAGGTTGAGGATAGGTTGCAGGGCTGCGATAGAGTCGGCAGTCAAGCCTTTCTCTTCGAGTTCTTTGTTCACATTGTCGAGACCGATCTTGTCGAGTTTATCGATAGCAACGGTGATATCGACTATCTTATCGGGAGCGCCTATCACCTCGGCTATACCCGCAAGGATCTTGCGGTCGTTGATATGTACCGAGACACGGATGCCGAGTCGGCGATAGACCTCTTGTACTATCTGCAGCAGTTCGAGTTCACAGACAAGGGAATTTGTGCCAATGACATCGACATCACACTGGTAGAACTCACGATAGCGTCCTTTCTGAGGGCGGTCGGCACGCCAGACGGGTTGTATCTGATAGCGTTTGAAGGGGAACTGTATCTTATCACGGTTCTGCACCACAAAACGGGCGAAGGGCACGGTGAGGTCGTAGCGCAGTCCTTTCTCGCTGACGAGGGTGGTGGCATGACCGATGCTCATCTCGTCGGAGAAGTGTTCACGGAGTCCGCCCAACCAGTCGCCTGAGTTGAGTATCTTGAAGAGCAGTTTGTCGCCTTCCTCGCCATACTTGCCCATCAAGGTTGAGAGGTTCTCCATGGCAGGAGTCTCAATCTGCTGAAAACCAAAGAGGCGGAATACATCGCGCACAGTGGAAAAGATATATTGACGGCGCTCCATCTCTTGCGGAGCAAAATCACGGGTTCCTTTGGGTATCGACGGTTTCATTGCTAGTTACAAATTGGTGCGCAAAGATACGTCTTTTTTCTAGATGCTCCAAATTTACTGCACGCAGGACAACACTACAAAAATCATGAACGGACGCCTGCGGCGTATTGACACAAAGGGGTCATAAAGTTTTCTGTCAAAAAAGGACAAAAAACTTTGGTCAAAAACAATCATCGACAAGTTAACAACCACCAAGGATTATTCTTTTGGAACAAATATTGCCAAATATTGTCCAAATATTCCTGAGATAGGCGAAGAGATTCTCAAATATTCCTCCATTAAAGCCCATTAAAGGACCATAAAAAAAATAACAGACTGCGGCGTATTGACATGAAGGGGTCACAAACTCTCGGTCTAAAAAATCTAAAAAACCAAGGGCAAGGATTATCATCAATGATAAAAGAAAAAAGATTTCTCGCGCGAGAAATCTTTTTTGGAGGTACCTGGCGGACTCGAACCGCCGTCCCCGGTTTTGCAGACCGATCCCTAACCGCTCGGGCAAGGTACCATAAAACGCCTTTGTCGAAAAAGCGCTGCAAAGGTACGTCTAATTTTTTATTGCTGCAAGAGTTGAGAGAAAATTTTTCGGATAGACCGCACTGAGTGCTGTCGGACTTTCTCGGTCAACAAAATCTAAAAAACTTAGGGCAAAAAATATCATCAACACATTAGCACTGACTATCAACAATTTATTGGAACAAATATTGCCAAATATGGTTCAAATATTCCACGGATGGGCGCTAGGTATTGTCAAATATA
>CAYNMA010000046.1:11415-13150 GCA_964398075.1 uncultured Bacteroides sp.
ATGTATGGATAATGTATGATGTATAAAAAAGGAGTCCTGCTCACGCAGAACTCCTTTCACAAACACACAACATATAAAATATCGAGAACGATATTTTGTTTTTTTATTTTGGGTTAGGCACTGTTCGATAGATTGTCAAAGTGACCTATGTTTTCTTTTTCTTGAGTTAGACACTTAATTTCTCGTCAAAGTGACCTATATTTTTTATTTGAATGTCACGGTTAGGCAGTGGCAGGTAGTTTGGGAGGTAGAGCCGCTATCGGGGTTTGGGGTTGGAGTTGTTTGGTCGTTGACGGTAGTGGGCAGCATATACTTGCGTTCATACTCCACTGCTGCTAAGATAAACGCTCCAAAGGGTTTGCCTTCCATAGAAGAAGTGATTTTCTTAGTATCTTTTTCACCTACTTCCGCCAAATAATATGCGGCACTTCCATCTCGTTTATCACTCAACCCTGCCGATGCACAAGTAGGTACAAGATAATAATCGGTACTAAGGAAATTATTTATCAATCCTTGATAGGCTTTCTTGGCTAATTCTGTATAGTCGGTATCGAACAACCCAAGTCGCATCCCTTTGAGGTAGGCAGCTGTGAATATAGCCGAAGCGGATGCTTCGAGGTAGTTCTCGGTACTATCACTTGGGGTATCACCTACATTATACGCAAGCAATTGACACCATTCTCCAGAAGCCGTTTGTTGACGAACTGCGAGACCCTCGGCTACTTTATTGAGATAGGAGTGCAGCGTGTCACGATAGGTACATGAGGTCGGCATCAACTCTAACACATCGACTAATGCCAAGAAGTACCAGCCTGCGGCTCTACCCCAATACTCTTGTGAAACTCCATAGTGAGTAGAGGTGCCGTCTTGATCTGCCCAATTTTTATCCTGAGATGGTGTTGCTGAGAAAGCATGCCACAATAATTTCTTATCACTATCCCAGAGTTTTTTCCACGTCATGGTAAACTGTTTAGCAACAAGATTCCACGCATCAGTGGAGGACATATTATTGAAAGTATACCCATCGGCAAGCAATTGGGCTAATAGTGCAGGACCCATATACTGCCCATCGCACCACATCTCATTTGCGTAACTACTCTTATGCCACCACCCTCCGGTAAAATCTTCTGTACCTGAAAAGGCTTGTGAAGTAGGAGAAGTAATAGAATAGCTTTCATTATGAGCTTCTAAACCTGCCAAAGCATTTCCTTTTGCTGTTTTGTAAGCTGCACTCTTGGTAGCATCTGCAAACTTAGCACCTATCTTTGTTAGGTTGTACAACCCAAAGTACATCTTATAGGCATTTAAGTTATCCAAACTACCTCCACCTTTTTTTTCTGCAACATACGCATCGCCATAAGCCTGTACACTATAGAACCAAGGTTTTGCCCAAGCGGAGTCTTGATATAAGTCAACTGCCTCCAATACGGCTTTGGCAACTAAACCTGGGACATAGTCGAAACCTTTGTTATCGGAATCTCTTTGTTTGACAAGTGTACCAGATTCATCATATTTAGAGAAACCGGCAGCAGTTTTATTTGCTTTGAAATCATAGAGATGTGCATCGATGACAACACGGGAATAGCGGACGGTAGGGTCGAATGTGCAGTAAACAGGATCGGCTGCCTGCAGGGCAGACAGTGATATGCACATCATGGCAATAAATATATAACAGGTCTTTTTCATAATTCGACTTTTCGGCAATCGTCCCCAAGTCTCCACGAGTTATTATTCC
>CAYNMA010000046.1:13250-18602 GCA_964398075.1 uncultured Bacteroides sp.
TCCACTACATTTTTCTTACTAACACTTTATGTCCTCTATTTTGTTCTATCTTTTTCATTCCCATATATACGCACATCATGAGGAGCAAAGGCAATAGGGCATCACCTATGGGTGCACCGTTCTCTTGGTCTCCACCGTCGATTTCAGTATCGTCAACATCAGGGTTAGGAATTACACTAGCCACTGAGAGGGAGTTGGCACCACCCATCACAGCAATACCGCTGCGGTTGAGTCCAGACACTTGTGCAGAGAGTGCGCTCATGCTGCTACCCATACCTCCAGCGGAGCGAGCACCAGTACGAAGCGATTCGGGTGTGAACACTTTTCCGGAAGTGCTGCCCGAAGTAGCAGTATTCGTACTAACACCAGAGCTGTATGAAGCTTTAGCGTCACCAAAGGAGACTAAGGCACTGGAATTACCTGTATACTGGAGCGAGAGGTTGCTTTGTATAACCGACACTCCGGCTTCGGGTACGGCCACGGTAGTAGGTGTGATGGTGGCAGTAGCTGCCGAGGCAGGTAAAGCTACCATTGTGAGTGCTGCAAGACTGATTGCGATATGCTGTAGTAATGTGCTTTTCATTGTCGTATCCCCCTTCTTCATCATCTTACAATCTTCACTACTTTCTGAGAATGTTCACCTTGTGCGTGCACCATATAAACGCCTTGCGCAGCCGGCATCTCGAGTTGTATTATCGTGTCGGAGGTCTGCATATATCCGCAGAGACGACCAGCGGCATCGTAGATAGCGACACGCATCTGTTCGCCGGCGGGGTTACTGATGAGATAGTTCTCGCCATCGCTGACTACCTCAGTAAGATCAGTTGTTATCTGCGTATCGAGCGGTTGGTCGGAGATGACGAATCGGTTCTCCATGTCGGTCTCGGTCGTGCGGAACGAGTAGTACGCATCGTTGTCAATCAATGTCGATTGGCGTTGTTGCATATCATTGAGATAGAGAACTGGGTAGTTGCCCTCGCCACCGGTGAAGGTAAAGGTGAGCAGATAATCGTCGTTGGCATCGGTGACAGTACCAAGGGTAGTACCAGCAAGTTGCGGTTGAGCAGAGACAGCCAAATTACCATTCTCAGAGAGAGCATAGATACCAACGGCACGTGTGTCACCAGATTGATAGTAGCCATCCCAACCGGCATCGTAGCCAGTATGGAAGGACTCGCCTTGTAGCAGATAGAGGTCGGCACGTTTGCTATTGCTTTCCATCTGCAGACGCAGCATGATAGGTTCGATGGTTGGAGCTGGTTCTTCTATCTCATCGTCATCGTAGTACTCTTCTTCATCGTCGTATTCGCTAGCGGCTACACGCTTTGGTGCGTATAACTTTTGATTAAAGTCGGAATTATAGGACGATGCGCGTACCAACTTATCGTAGTCGAGTGTGAAGGAAGCAGATGTCTGCGTAGCATCTTCTTTAAAATTCACCTCGAAGGCTTGCATAGCAGGGATGACTTTTGGACCAGCATAACCGGTTTGTGCGGCAAGATAGATAGGTATAGTCATCCATTGACCAGCGGTAGCCTTGGTATATTCCGTTCCAGTTGACGATGGTCCACTTTGAGGGTCACGCCCCGTATTGTAAAGATATATAGTAGGATCGAGTCCCTCACCAAAGTCGGCAGAGTCAAGTTTAGCAATCTGCAGCGGTGCGGTCCATGAGTTACCGATCATGTTCATGCCTTTACCGTTACTACCAGCAGTGTTGGTTAATGTGAAGGTATAAGGTTTCGCAAGCATGAGATTACCTGCAAAAGTGAATATCAACGGAGTCTTCTGCGAGAGCCCTATACCTCCCCAAGCAGGGAGTGTAGAACCATCTTTATAACGTTTCCAGCAAGTAGCCTCATTCCAGAGATAGGTGAATGCATCACGGAAGTTTTCTGGAACACGAGCAGACTCGATAGGTATACCAACATACGCCCAGTAGCGTATTTCTTTTCCTGCTGAAGTCGTTTGGGTAGCATCGTAGTGTGCAGGTGAGTACATCTGGACGGTGGCTGCGAGTTGGTCTTCGTTCGCATGGATAAGGAGACCGGTATGTGAAGCATCGGCCATGACGGTGATGCGTGTTGGGTCGGTGATAGGTGTAGCGGAGATAGGATGTCCAGTCTCGTAGGAAGCGAACTTACCCACGGAAGCGAGTCCGGCTTCGGGTTTGATAGTGATGGTGTAGTTCTTATTGAGTCGCACATTGGCTACCTCATATACTTTTCCGCTGACTGTGCAGTTGGCTTCGATGCGGACATTGTGTGCTTGGGTCGGTACGACGCCATCGGTCCAGTTGGCAGCCGTGCCCCACTGACCATCGCCAGAACCAGTACGATGTTCCGTTCCACCATTATCGAAGGTGAGGGCACAGTCGCTGACCTTATTCGGGTCGGTCTCGAGCAAGTAAGCCAAGAGGAGGTCGATCATCTTGACACCTTTGGAATTGATATACTTTGTAGAAGCACTATTGACCGAAAGCATCACGAATCGAGCCTCTACCACATTCTGTCGTTCGCAGCAAGCAATAAGAGTTTGACCCGTATTGGAATCATATATAGTAGCAATGTTCATAAAATCGCTAGCCGCAGTAGCCTCGAAGCCTTGCAGTCCTTTGTATTTTTCACCATCTTTGCCTATGCTATCCAAAATAGTGATCGTTCTATCCGTAGCATTATCCCAAATAGCATCATGGAACATATCATGGGAGAAGCATAACACAGTAAGAGTCTTTTGTGCTTCTTTAGCGGATTTTTTTACGTCTTTACCAGGAGCCACAGGATTCGAAGTAAAGCCTTTCGCTGCCCAAAATGTCAAAGACGACATGTGTGCTTTGAGTGACAAGATAGGTTTCTTATCGACCAAGTCGGCAAGTGCATCGACAGAAGCATTATGCGCCTTGGCATTTGGATAGTCGGTCAAGAGCAGTAGGTCGTAGGGTTCGTAGTTCTCGTAGTTGTAAGCAGAATAAGCATTCAGGGGTGTCACATCATACAATTTTTGCAATCCAGTATAGAGAGAATCGGTGATGTCAGATGGTGTGACATCCGAGATACTACCATTCAGTGTACCTGAGACGATATACCCTAAGGTATGACGACGGGAGATGATGATTGGGATAGAGTCGACAATCTTGGTATCGACCTCATCGCAACCATTAACTGGCGCAACACGAACAAAAATACTATCGCCGACCGCAAGGTTATTTGTATTACACCAATTCTTCAACTTGGTATAGTTAATGCCCAAAGAGATAGAATAGATATTCTTATTGGTTGTGGTATTGATAGTTGTATCTCTTGCATCTTCACGCAGCCAGTCGACTGCAGTAGCGACTGCGACAGTTGCATTACTATGATGCACGGTCACTTGAGTTTCATACTGTATATTATCGGTAGTAGTACCTTTTGCTGTTATATCAAAGAGCGGATAGACAGTAGTTTCATTATAGGTTGACAGGGTGTCATTGATAAAGCGTTTCAGAGAGACTTTCTCGAGGGCAGGGGTATTTTCGCTCTTAACTACGGCGGAGTTACTCGATTGTACTTCGCAGTTGTCGGTGAGAGTAGCGTAGTAAGTACCCTCCATCGTAGCGGTGTAGGAATAACCAGTGGCACCTTCGATAGGTTGATTGTTTCTATACCATTGAGCGGTACCGGCAGAGACTGCGGTAGTGCCATCGGATTCCACAAGTTTTAGTTCTATTGTCTCGTCGCAGCCGGTAGAGGCGGTTGATTTGTTTCCTTCTACTATTTGCGGCATGTCGTCGCCACAAGTGACACCATCGACACAGAGTCCACTAATACGGAATAGGTCATCGAATGTAAACTTCACATATTTACCGACAGCGAGATATACATTTTGAATACCCAATTCACCGCAAGTAGAAGCCTTATAGTCTATTTTAGTATAACCCGTTATCTCCGTATAAGTGCCATCGAGAGCATCGGATACTTCCACTTTGGTAATCGTTCTATCTTTATCTCGTTGTCCTTGGAAGCGGATAGCGCTCAGCGGTTGACCTGCCTCGATATATACGATGGCAACCGAAGAAAGGTAGCGATATTTAGCTGAACCGCAAATATTTCTACTGCTCGGTGTATAATCGTTCGAAATCAAATACAGCACTTGGTCGCCAAAGTCGTAGCCCTTTGTAGCGGAGAGAGTGGAACTTTTTGTCACATAGTTACATGCGGAATATATCACAGTAAAGCTAGCCTCTTCGGAAGACAGTTTTGTTGTTCCGTCGCAGCCTGTCACTTCGCAGTATATTGTGAACGACTTTTGGATATCGGCATCTTGTGCAGTGAACTTGTATTGTGAACTTGTTGCGCCATCGATGGCGGTACCGTTTTGATACCATTGGTAGGTTACACCACTAGCGTCAACACTAGCAGCAAAAGTGATGGACTCGCCAGCGGTTAACGTAGAGATATCGGTATTATTGATCTCGACAGTTGTTGGAGCCGTGCACTCGGTTGAGCAAGGACGGCAGATAATCATCGTATCAACGGAGGCATTATTGGTTACCGAGAGACGCCAAAGATAAACGGTACTCTTACCGACTGCTGCAGCAGGAAGATATATTTTATTTTTACCGATTACTACAGGAGTCTTACTTGCCCATTGAGTTGTTCCTGCATCTGCATATAGCAAAAGAGAGGTTGCATCATTTATACTCTTTACATTTACCTCTACATAATCGCCGTCTTGGAACGTCTCGTCTTTTAGCGTGAGTTGAATATAAGACCCATTTGAACCTAATTTACCATCTGAAGCAATTTTAGCAGCACCCGAACCGGCATACTTTCCGGATACGGTTATTTTATTTTCTCCAGCAAATGTACCACGCATCAGTTCGCCACAGTAGGCAGCGGACTCGGTCCACTTGGCGTAGAGAGTAGTATCTTGGGTGAGTGCGCCGCCAGCTGTTGCTTGGATTGTGAGTGCTTTGTCGGTATACCAACCTTCGAAGTTGTAGCCGTCTTGAGTGGTTTCAGGGAATGAGGTTGGTAGGTTTGTTTGATTCGTTGCTTGGTTAACTGATGTACCACCGTTGGTTTGGTAGGTGATGGTGTAGCCGGTAGGCGTTGCACCAACAATCAATTGGCAGTTAGCCCATTTGTAATCGTCGGTGGTGGCGAATTTCAAGTAAGGTTTACCATTACGAGTAACTATATCGCTACTTGTGAACGAGATGGTATCATAGTTCGTATTATAAGCGATTGGGCGCTCGGTATCTTTGGTCGAACCATTATCTTTGTAGATGTACAAGAAACGGTTATCAGCAGAACCAGTTCCTTTCCAAGCGATGGTTCCTGAAGCAGCATCGGTTGGTAGTTCTACATAGAC